>CAJXPE010000216.1 GCA_913057965.1 uncultured Marixanthomonas sp.
ACACGTAAGGAGTCGTCGGCAGCGTCAGATGTGTATAAGAGACAGACCTACGAGAATTCAATTGGGCCGCATTTCAATATTACATTGATTGCGGTTATTATCTAGAATTAACAAATTATGAATTTGAACACTCGTTTCAGTAATAATAAGTTTTGAAGAACCAATCCCACCGAGTTCAATTCGTTCTTTTAGGGAGAATGGTTTACCAACTTCGGTTTCAATTTTTTTCCTTATTTGTTTGTCGTTGTATGATACGTTGAGGAGCACTTTTTTCTTTTAAAGATACACATTTTAAAACTTCGATTTTCAATTTCAACTTCAGCTTCCATTTCTTATTAAAAAACTATCTTTGCACCTAAAATTAAACCTATGCAACTTCAGGACGTTTTAACTGCCAAAATTAAAGAAGCAGTGACATCAATTTTCGACGCTAATCTTGAAACCGTGGAATTTCAAGCCACGCGTAAAGATTTTGAAGGTGATATCACGGTAGTGGTGTTCCCGATGCTTCGGGTGGTAAAAGGAAACCCGGTTAAAATTGGAGAAGCGATAGGAAGTTACTTAGTTGAAAACGTCACGGAAGTTTCAAAATTCAATGTGGTAAAAGGGTTTTTAAACCTTGTATTGAGCGATGCTTATTATTTAGAGTTTTTCAATGCGGTAACCGATTTTTCTACTTTCGGAAAAGCGCCACAAGGAGACGATGCTGTATTGGTTGAATATTCTTCGCCAAACACCAATAAACCCCTGCACTTAGGACATATTCGAAATATTTTATTAGGCTATTCAGTAGCTGAAATTTTACAAGCAAGCGGTAAAAAAACCTATAAAACCCAGATTATAAACGACCGAGGCATTCATATTTGTAAAAGTATGCTGGCTTGGAAACGGTATGGAGACGGTGAAACCCCTGAATCCACCGGATTAAAAGGGGATAAGCTGGTAGGGAATTATTACGTACGGTTTGATAAAGAATACAAAAAGGAAATAGCCGAATTACAAGCAGAAGGAAAAACTGAAGAGGAGGCAAAAGCCGAAGCGCCTATTTTAAAAGAAGCGCAGCAGATGCTTCAAAAATGGGAACAAGCAGATAATGAGGTGGTGACCCTTTGGAAAAAAATGAATGGTTGGGTGTATACAGGGTTTGAAAAAACCTACGATGCCTTGGGCGTTGATTTTGACAGCTATTATTACGAAAGTGAAACCTATTTATTAGGAAAAGATAATATTGAAGAAGGCTTAGAAAAAGGCGTTTTCTTTAAAAAAGAAGATGGATCAGTTTGGTGTGACCTTACTGATGAAGGGTTGGACGAAAAATTGGTGTTACGAGCAGACGGAACCGCTGTGTATATGACGCAGGACATCGGTACCGCGATTCAACGTATTAAAGACCATCCAGATGCCAGCGGAATGATCTATACCGTAGGGAATGAGCAAGATTACCATTTTAAAGTGTTATTCTTAATCTTGAAAAAATTAGGCTACAGTTGGGCTGAAAACCTGTATCATTTAAGTTACGGCATGGTTGATTTGCCTTCCGGAAAAATGAAAAGTAGAGAAGGAACCGTCGTGGATGCCGATGATCTAATTTCTGAAATGGCAGCCACTGCCGGTAAAATTTCAGAAGAATTAGGAAAGATTGATGATTTTACAGCTGATGAAAAGAAAGAGTTGTATAAAACCATCGGTCTCGGTGCGTTGAAATACTACATATTAAAAGTAGATCCTAAAAAGCGAATTTTATTTAACCCAGAAGAAAGTGTCGATTTCCAAGGAAATACGGGGCCTTTTATTCAGTACACCTATGCAAGGATTCAATCAATTTTACGAAAAGCAGATGAGGTTTCGACTGAGCTCGATCTGACGGATATTACTTTGCACGAAAAAGAAAAAGAATTGTTGAAACAACTACAATTGTTTCCTGAAACGATTCAGCAAGCAGCAGAGAATTTCAGTCCGGCGTTACTAGCTAATTATACGTATGATTTGGTGAAAGAGTTTAATTCTTTCTATCAAAACGTCTCTATTTTAAGCGCTGATACCAAAGAGGAAAAGCAATTTAGGGTTCACTTAGCTGATGCGGTTGCGAAAGTAATTAAAACGGCGTTTGCGTTATTGGGAATAGAGGTTCCGGAGCGGATGTAAACCAGATCTCATCTAAATTTAGAATTTTCAGTTTAATAACCCATATAAGTTAACAATCTTTAAACGTAAGTGTTGAATGTGATTTTATTTCAACTTTTAATTCACAACATAAATTAAAAGAGCCGCCCTTTTGGGCGGCTCTTTGTTTTCATAATAGTAAGGTGCTCAAAATTATTCCTTGATCACTTTACTGGTATAAATACTACCATTAATGGTAGACTTCATAATATACGTACCATTACTTAGACCTGATAAATCTAACGAAGTTTCCGTTGCATCTGGACGAACGTCAATAACTTGTTGTCCTAAAATATTGAATAATGCAATGGATTCTATAGGTTGATTTGCCCTTAGCGACACTGTATTAGTAGTCGGGTTCGGGTAGTAACTAAAGCCTGCTTCGTTAAACTCGTTTACACCTAACGGTGGGCTACAAGTAACATCTGCGTCCCAACCATCTCCTGTAACAGCGAAATCTGAAGTAAACGTGATAAACAAGCTGCCTCCTGGTACAGTACTTGTAAAAGAACCTGGTGCTTGTACGCCATTCACTGGATCTGATAATTCAGGTGCTGAAGCATCTTCACCATCATAAATACGTAAAAAGTCAAAACCAGCCTCTATATCAACGGTTAAGAATTCTAGCGTTACTACATTTTCTGGATCATCTGCAGTAATGGTAATTGAGTAGTCTTCATTTAGTGCATATGAGCCATCTGGTCCACCTGTATCATAAAATTTACCGCCACATTCTGGTGGTGCTGGCAAAGTGCTGAATGATATCATTGTCATTTCTGATAATCCGCCACCATCACAATCTGCTGTAATATAAGCATCATAAGCTGAAGTATCGGTCAAACCTGTAGCGATTCCAGTAGTTGTACCAGAAGCAATATCTTCGGTATAAACTGGATCGTCGCTTGAGGGATCGTCACCTGCGTTGAAAACAGATAAAACGTAACCAGCACTAGCATTTACAACAGGATCCCAGTTAAAATCTGCAGTTGTTTGAGTAATATTTGAAACAGCAAAGTTTTCAGGTGCAGGACAATCGGGTCCTGTTTGAACCTCAATACAGAAAGTACCGCTGGCACCATTATAACCACTAACCTGAACGTAATAAGTGTCACCTGGAGTCAATCCTTGGGTGTTAATTATAGAGTTGAAAATGATATCATTTCCTCCATCTTGATCACAAGCTATAGCCGGTTCTAATGTGCTTAAGTCAGCACAATCTGAAGGATCGGCGTAAAGTGCAATCTCACTATCGGTAAGTGTAGCTACGCCTGAATCTAAATCGGTTGTTATTAAAACATTTCCGTTATCTGGTGCTACAAAGCTAAACCAAACGGTGTTTTGAGGGCCTCCAGTAAAACAATCTCCTTCGGGCTCATCAGTTTGTACTGTAGCATTTTCATTCGTATAAATAGCTCCAGTACATTCAGCATCTAAGGTAATGTCTATAGCATCACAAAGATTGTCATTCGCTGGAACTGTAGCAAATGATAGCATTAAATCGTTTGAGAAACCGTCCGTATCACAGTCAGCTGTTAAATATGCATCATAATTGGTAGATCCTACTAAGCCAGTTGCTGTAGCAGTTGTAGTTCCAGATGGTACATTTTCGGTATACACCTCAGTACCTGTATTTGGGTCTACACCTGCTTCAAAAACAGATAAAATATATCCGTTGGTCGCTTCGGCAACTTCTTCCCACGTAAAGGTTGCAGTTGTTTCGTCAGCTTCTGTTAACATGAAGTTTTCAGGATCTGGACAGAAAATATCCAATGAAAGTTCAAAATCGAAAGCTGCTTCATCATTGGCATCGTCCCACTCAATATAATAAGTAGTACCACTTTCAACGGTAAGAGTAAGCATGGATGTATTGTCCGTTCCGCTATTATCATCTGACCCCAAACAGGTTAATGCACTACAGTCGTCATTATAAACTGATACGCGTGTGTCAACACCTGCACTGCCTGCCAAATCAGAACTTATAGTTAAGTCTCCAGAGTTGGAAGCTGTATATTTATACCATACCGCATCTGTTGCTCCTGACAAGCATACATTTGAGGCGCCACCTTCTGTGTTGTCAATTCCATCTTCTACATTGGTTGTACCTAAATCAACATTTATGGCATCTTCACATACAAAATTTTCAACAGGACCTCCTAGAACGGAAGACCATCCTAATTGTCCTGGTCCTGCCGCAGTGGCAATTTCACCTATTAAGGTAGTGGTTCCGGTTGTTCTGTCGAGTGTTCGAAGCTCAGCCATAAATGCAATACCGTTAAATGCTGCTAAAAAAACAGTGTCTGTAAGTGGGTCGTAAAACATTCCTTGGCCAAAGTTACCATCAAATCCAGTAGGTCCGAGAAGAGTTGCTGTACCTGAGCTTAAATCAATTGAATATGCTAAATCATCAACAATATCAAAGGTATAGCCAGTGTCTGTAGTAATATCAATTGACATAGCGATGGCAATGCCTCCTTCTGGTATTCCTAAAGGTCCCACAAGTGTGACAGAGGGCACACTTACATCTACGGTATATAAATTTCCACTATCCACACCATAAAGAGTTCCGTTAGAGTCATACGCCATTCCGTTAAGTCCTTCTGGCAGTCCAACATTTCCTATTTCGGTAAATGCACCTGAAGGAACATCAAAGGAGTATAAAACACCTGTGCTGGTTGCCATATAACCCGTAGAGGTATCATTAGGATCAATAGCACCTGCGCCTTCAAAATCGGCAGTTCCAGATCCAGCAGAAATAGTTGTAAAATCGCCTGGAGCTTCTGTGTCATAGCTTCCGTAACCAAGGGAACCAGCTTCAGTTCCATAAGCAATTGTACCTGTCTCTTATACACATCTCCGAGCCCACGAGACCTCTCTACATCTCG
>CAJXPE010000217.1 GCA_913057965.1 uncultured Marixanthomonas sp.
ACAGAAACGGATGTTACCCGTGCAATTGAATATGCTTCGGAAATTGAAAAATTTAATACCGATAGAAGGGAAACAGATAAAACCATTACCGAAGAGGCACTGCTTCAAATTACCAAAAACCAAGAAGAAGACCGTACCACAACCGTGGTGTATCAAGACGATTGGCACAAGGGTGTTATCGGTATTGTAGCATCACGATTAACCGAAACCTATTACCGTCCGACGTTGGTTTTTACTAAAAGCGGAGAAAAACTGGCCGCTTCTGCGCGCTCTGTTAAAGGGTTTGATGTTTACAATGCACTGGAAGGTTGCTCCGAATATATTGAACAATTTGGCGGTCATAAATATGCTGCGGGATTGACCTTACACGAAAAAGATTTTGAAGGGTTTAAAGCAGAGTTTGAAAAAGTAGTTTCAGAAACTATCGATCCTAAATTACTGCAACCCGAGTTGAAAATCGATGCCGAAATTAATTTAAATGAAATAACCCCAAAATTTTATCGTCTTTTAAAGCAGTTCGCTCCTTTTGGTCCCGGAAATATGACCCCGGTATTTATGACGCAAGGATTAAAAGATACGGGCTGGGGAAAATGTGTAGGCGAAGATAAAACCCATTTGCGCATTACCGTAAAACAAGACAATTCGCCTCAATTTGTCTGTATTGGTTTTGGCATGGCCGAAAAGCAAGATATCGCTTGTGGCAGCAGTCCATTTAAAGCCGCTTATGTAATTGATGAAAACGAATGGCAAGGTAACGTAAGCTTGCAGCTTCGGTTAAAGGATATAAAAGAATAACTTGAAAATACAACATCATCTTTTTATTACATTAAAAAGTCTACTATTGTTTGTTGGCTTGTTGTTCATTTCAACTTCTCTTTTATCACAAGAAATTTCAGGAAGGGTTTATGATGATACTTCGGTGTTGCCCGGCGTTACTGTATTTAATAGCAATAAAAAAAAGGCGGTTGTGACCAATGAAGATGGAGAATTTACCATTAAAGCGGCAGTCAACGATACACTTCAGTTTCAATCTTCCTTTCATGAAAGCCAAAAAAAAATCATCACATTAGCCGAATATAGAACTATTCTAATTGTTGAATTAAAGCAAAAAGTAAACACCTTAGATGAAGTGCTATTAAGTGGAGAAGAAAAAGCGTTTGATGTAGATGAATTCAATGTTGATTTAAACCAGCAGATACAAAACGATATTAAAAATAATCCCCTTGATTATGGAATAACACCATCGGGAGGAGTAGACTTAATTGGACTTGTGAAGTTAGCAATTTCAATTTTTAAAAAGAAACCTGAAAAAGAGATTATATACGCCACTCAAACAGATTTAATACATCTCTTTGAAAAAGACGATTTTTTTACTGAAACCTTGCTTGAAAATACCTTGGGAATACCCAAACAGTATAAAAATCTATTTTTAGAATATTGCGCTGCTAAAAAGATTGAAGAAACACTTTTAAAAGAAGAAAATAAATTTCAGCTACTTGATATTTTGGTTGTCAGTAGTGAGGAATTCAAGGAAATTTTAACGGAATATGAAGCGGATGAATAATTTATTGAACCTCTTTCAACTCAAACTTCTCACCATCAAAAACCCCGTAGGTATAATGGTTTATCCAATCGCCAAGGTTAAAGTAGGATGAATTTTCGCCAACTTTTATTTCCATAGGCAAGTGACGGTGGCCAAACACAAAATAATCGTAGTGGTTGCTTTCCAATTTTCGTTTGGCATATTGCGCCAGCCATTCGTTTTCCTCACCTAAAAACTGTTTGTCTTCGTCCCCCGAAATTAATTTATTCTTCACCGAAAGATGTTGTGCCAAACGCACCCCAATATCTGGGTGCAACCAACGGAACAACCATTTTGAAAATGGATTAGTAAATACTTTTTTCATTCGTTTGTAGCCTTTGTCGCCTGGGCCTTTACCATCACCGTGACCTATAAAAAAATGCGTGTTATTAAAGACAAACTCTTTGGGCTCGTGGTAAACAGGAATATTTAATTCTTCTTCAAAGTAATTATCCATCCAAAGGTCGTGATTGCCTACAAAAAAGTGAATGGGAATACCACTGTCCCGAATTTCGGCTAATTTTCCTAAAACGCGTACAAACCCTTTTGGGACGACCGTTTTATATTCAAACCAAAAATCGAAAAGATCACCCAGCAGAAAAATGGCGGCTGCATCTTGTTTAATTTCGTCCAACCAAGCTATGAATTTTTGTTCACGAGGTTTGCTTTCGGCTGCGGTAGGGGCACCCAAGTGATTATCGCTCGAAAAATAGATTTTTTTGCCTTCTGGTAGTTGCATAGTTGGTAAAGATACACTTCGACTTCGCTCAGTGTACAAATTTATATTGAAAATTTTTATTGGACCCTGAGCGGAGTCGAAGGATCGTTATCAGCAGCATACCATTCGGCATAGCTGGTAGCTGTTTCTTGAAGCTTTAAAGAATGTAACTGTATATTTTCTGGCAATCTTTTTTTAATTTTTTCAGCAAAATCAATCACCATCATTTCACTTGTCGGTTGATAATCTACCAAAAGAACATTGTGATCCCTATCTTGAAGCTCTTTCGCCAATTCTACATGCGGTGTATTTTTATTAAACACCGTTGCGTGGTCAAACACATCGACAATGTCTTCTTTTACTATTTTCTTAAGATCACCAAAATCGATCACCATTCCGTATTTAACATTATTATTGTCATCAATGGGCGTACCAATTACCGTAACGGAAAGTTTATAACTGTGCCCGTGTACGTTGCGGCACTTACCATCGTAACCATACAAGGCGTGACCAGTTTCAAAAGAAAATTGCTTCGTAATTCGAATCTTGCTCATGTGCTTATTTTATAATGCAAAGATAGAAGTTTTAAGGACACTATTTTTTTCTGAAAAACATATATATTTCCGAAGTATATTTACACCCTTTTATTTTATGAGCCTATAGCAATGGAAGAATTGTTTGAACAATTGGATTTTACGATAAATCCTGTTTTTGAAACTATTATTGAAAACATACAAAATAAGAAGTTTTCAATAATTGATGATTTTTTTTCTTCGGAAGAAGTTACACAGCTTCGTAATTCATTATTGGAAAAATACGAAGCCGATCGGTTTAAGAAATCGGCTATTGGAAACCGAGTAAATGAAGAGATCCATACCAAGATCCGTGGGGATTTTATTTTGTGGATGGACCAACAAAAAGCTACGCTTACCGAACAAATTTTCTTCGATAAAATTAATGCGTTGGTCAATTATCTTAACAGAACCTGCTTCATGGGTATTTTACACAAAGAGTTTCATTATGCAGTGTACCCAACCGGAACTTTTTATGCAAAACATCTGGATACGTTTCAAAATGACGATAGGCGAAAACTCTCGGTGGTTTGTTATTTAAATGAAGCCAATTGGCCTAAAGAAAATGGTGGAGAATTGAGTCTTTATTTGGACAACAATGAAGTTTTAGATGTGTTGCCACTTCCGGGACGCGTTGTTATTTTTGAAAGCCAAGAACTGGAACACGAAGTGAAAGTGGTAAAAGCAGCTGAGCGGTACAGCATTACAGGTTGGCTAAAAAGCCGCTAATTATCGGTTTTTATACTTTTTGTATGCTACTACAACAATCACCAAAATAGCTAGGATTAAAAATAACCCAGGACCGCCTATAAATTCTATAATTTCCATTTTTTTTTGTTTTAGTAAAGATTACAATTATACTTCTTTATTCAAATATTTTCTTCGGAATTTTATCACCAATCCAGCAGCTCGTATTAACATCCAAACAAAAAAGGCAATCCAGATGGCGTGTAACTTCAATCCAAAGTAATCTGAAATAAGCAACGCTGGTGTAAACCCTAAAAAGGTCGCGACCAACAATAAATTTCGCAAGTATTTTGCTTCGCCCAAGCCTTTAAAAATTCCGTCGAACATAAATGCGATGGCGTTGATGGGTTGCATTAATAAAACAATCCAAAACACAGAGCTGAACAGCACCAAAACGGTTGCTTCTTTATTGAAAAGCAGCCCAATTTCATCATACGCCAACGCACAACCTGCCATTAAAATAAACGCGATCAATATGGCGTATTTACTAATTTTCTTACTTAAGATCCATAGTGATTTGTAGTCTTTTGCCCCTAATAAACGCCCACCAATGGCATTGCCGGCATTGGCATATCCATCGATAAAGAAACTGAAAAACAACCAAATATTCATTAAAATACTTTGAGCTGCGATGTAATTTTTACCGTAATCAGTTGCGTATGCGTTCGCCAAATAAATAGCAAAGTTTAACGCTGCCGTGCGCACAAAAAGATTGGCAGCCATTAAAATTAAGGGCTTCATCTGTGGATTGATATTGAAACTTAAGTTTAAATGAAACGGTGTTTTTTTCCAAAAAAACCACAAGGCCATGATCAGCATCACACTTTGCGCTGCCAAACTCGCATACGCAGCCCCTTTTAAATGAAGCGGCGGAATAACGCCTTCTACTCCATACACCAATACGTAATCCAACAGTACGTTTACCAACGCGCCGGTAAGGCTACACTTCATCGCCCAATAGGTGTTTTGCAACCCGCGGAAAACACCAAAAATAGCAAAAGTGATTAATGTTAATGGATAACCTATGGCACGAATACGGTAATAATCGGCTGCATAATTTAAAATAAGACCGTCAGCGTTATAAGCGCTAAAAATTGCTTCAGCAAAAAAAGCGGTGATGCCATAAATAAAAATACTCAATATAAAATTGAACCCAATGGCCTGTGGAATCAACGTTTTAACCGCGTGTAACCTGTTTGCTCCTAAATGTTGTGATACAATCGCCGAAATCGCCGTTTTGGTTTGTGCGACAATCCAAATAATAGCAGAAAGGAACGAACCAACCAATCCTGCCGCCGCCAAAGCTTCGATCGAGTGTTTCTCCACATTACCAATCACAGCGATATCGGTTAACGAAATCAACGGCTC
>CAJXPE010000218.1 GCA_913057965.1 uncultured Marixanthomonas sp.
TCTCGTGGGCTCGGAGATGTGTATAAGAGACAGATCGAAAATGGAATAGACATTGAAAAACGAAATTTAGATAATTTGACAGCAAAAGAATTAGCAGAACAATTAGAACGGACGAATTTATTTACGGAATGAAAAAAACACTACTGGCAACAACGTGTATAATTAATGGCTGGTTCTCGCCTACTTACGAAAATCCTCGCGGATTTTCTATTCGGTTTTTATTTGCTAAATTAGGTGCTTAAACACGCCACTAATCTTATACATAAACGTTGTGCATAATGCGAAAATCGTGCTAAAATTTAACATTTGAACAAAAAAAGCCAACCCACAAACAGCACATTTGTTTTTTTTTCAACACATAAGCCAACTCTGAAAAAACAAAAGAGCAGTTTATTTGCCAACGCTCAAATTGATGCTAATATTAAACTGAAAAAAAAATGAGTTGTTCATAACAAAAAAACAATATATTCGTTAAATAGGTATTGTCTAGTTGTTGACAATCTCATTTATCAATAATAAATAATAATAAAATGAAAAAAGTTATTGCGGCATTAATTGTAATGATTGTAAGTATAAATACAATAATTGCTCAAGAATGGCAAACAGATATTAACGTTGCAAAAGAAATTGCATCAAAAGAAAGTAAACCCATAATATTAGTATTTCAAGGTTCAGATTGGTGTGCACCTTGTATTAAACTTGACAGAGAAATTTGGAGCACAGAAACTTTTAAAAAGTATGCAAAAGATAATTATGTTATGCTAAAGGCAGATTTTCCTAGAAGAAAGAAAAACATATTGTCAGAAAAACAAACAAAAGCGAATGCATTACTTGCAGAAAAATACAATAAACAAGGTTTTTTTCCTTTTGTTGTAGTACTTGACTCTAATGGCCAAGTGTTAGGAGAAAGTAGTTATAAAAAGACTACACCAGAAAATTATATTAAAGAATTAAACGCTTTTACAAAGTAATTTGAAACATATAATCACTTTATTATTTTTATTCTCAATAATGGGTTGTACAGCACAACAACCATATAAGAGAACACTCAAATTAATGGGTAGTCGATTTGACATTACTGTTGTTGCAAACGATTCTATAAAAGCAAACATATATATCGATACTGCTGTTGCAGAAATATCAAGAATTGAAAATTTAATTTCATCTTGGGATAATACTTCTCAAACATCCGAAATTAATCGCAATGCAGGAATTAAACCTGTGAAAGTTGACAAAGAATTGTTTGATTTAATTGAAAGAGCAATAGGCATTTCAAAATTGACTGATGGTGCTTTTGACATTAGCTATGCTTCAATGGACAGAATTTGGAAGTTTGATGGCAGTATGGCCAAAATTCCTTCAAAAGAGGAAATAACAGCTTCAGTAGAAAAAGTTGGCTATCAAAACATAGTTTTAGATAAAATGAATAGTACAATCTTTCTTAAATTAGAAGGAATGAAAATAGGTTTTGGTGCTATTGGAAAAGGATATGCAGCTGATATGGCAAAAAATCTACTTATTTCAAAAGGTGTACCTTCTGGAATTATTAATGCTTCTGGAGATATGAATACTTGGGGAAAACAACCTAATGGTAATGAATGGAAAGTAGCCATCACAAATCCAATGGATAAAAATAAAGTCTTTGCATTATTACCAATTACAAATGGAGCTGTAGTTACTTCTGGAAATTATGAAAAATATGTAAATTTTAATGGCAAACGATACACACATATTATTGACCCAAGAACTGGATATCCTTCTACCGGAATTATAAGTGTAACCGTATTTGCACCAAAAGCAGAATTGGCAGATGCACTTGCAACTTCAGTATTTGTTATGGGAAAAGAAGCTGGTTTAGACCGCATTAATCAATTACCAAAAATAGAATGTATTATCATTGATGATAAAGGAAATATCACGAAATCAAAGAATATAGAAATAGATAAGTTATGATTAAAAAATTTATATGTGCTACATTAATTACTACTTGTCTTAGTAGTTGCGTTGTAGTTAAAGAATACGAAAAAGTAAATATAAATGACCCAGATATGGCATTGGCAGACAAGAAAGCTGACCGAAATGTTTCCACGATGCATTCATATCGTGAAGCTGCTGTAGGAGCAAATGGAGGGAAAACTGGAGGAGGCTGTGGCTGTAACTAATAAAACAAGAAAGTTGAAAAAATTTATTTTGATATTATGCGTATTTGCTTTTGTTAAATCTTATTCGCAAACAGAACAAGACTCGACAAAAGTTTATAAAAAACGTGTATTAGAAACTACAGAAGTAGATTTTCTAACAAGTTACTACTCGCAAGATGGAGATAATGCTGCGGTAAGTGGCGGAATAGGCACTGAAGAATTAACAGATGTTACAGGAACCTTTGTAGTTTCAATACCTTTAAATGATGATGATGTTCTAACCATTGACGCTGGAGTTTCTGCTTACACATCAGCATCTTCAAGTAACGTTGGACCTTTTGATGATGGGCCAGCAGACCCATTTCAAGCATCTTCTGGCGCATCAAGTAGCGACCTTTGGGCAAATTTAACAGGAAGTTATAGTCATAGTTCTGACGATAGAAATGATATTTGGTCTGCAAAAATATCTATTTCATCAGAATACGATTATTTTTCAGCTGGTGTTGGTGGTAGTTACACAAAATTATTTAATGAAAAGAATACAGAATTAAGTGTAAATGCAAATGTTTATATTGATACTTGGAACGCCATTTACCCAACCGAATTAAGACCATTCGGAGAAAATGGCAATGGTTTAAATGATAATTTGTTTACTCAAAATACAATTACAGGAAACACAAATTACAATCCTAGATTTAGTGAATTTAAAGATGAAGGTCGTAATTCTTATTCTTTAGGATTTGGCTTCTCTCAAATTCTTCATAAAAATGTGCAAGGTTCTTTAGCACTAGATTTTGTAAAACAAGATGGATTATTATCTACACCATTTCAAAGAGTTTATTTTAGCGATGTTGCAGATTCATTCATAGATAATTTTCAACTTGCAGATGCAGTTGAGCGTTTACCAGATTCAAGATTTAAAGTAGCTGTTGGTGGTCGTTTAAATTGGTATTTAAATGAAACATTTACAGTAAGAACATTCTATCGCTATTATTTTGATGATTGGGGAATATCTTCACATACTGCAAGTATTGAAGTGCCAATTAAAATTACTGATAAGTTTACTTTGTATCCATCTTACAGATTTTATAATCAAACAGCAGCCGATTATTTTAGACCTTATGAAAGTACTTTATCTACCGATGACTTTTATACTTCTGATTATGACCTTTCCGAATATTCTGCTAACCAAATTGGTTTTGGAGTGTCGTACACAGATATTTTCGCAAAGGCACATATTTGGAAACTAGGTCTAAAAAGTATTGACTTAAAATTTTATCAGTACGATAGAGATACATCTTTTAGTTCTAATATTGTTACAGCAGGATTTAAGTTTGTAATGGATTAATGGAAATTTGTTTGTTTCAAGCCAACACTAAAAAGCCATACACATTTGCAATTCGCATCATCCAACACTACACCAAAAATTGCAAAAGAGTATGTCTCGCCAACGCACACATTAGAACTAAATAACAAACATCGGAAAACCAAGCTGAATTTGAAAAGCACTATGCACAACAACGTATATGGCTCATAGCTAATTAGTTGCTTAATTCAAAGTTAAGGCA
Organism: uncultured Marixanthomonas sp.; assembly: GCA_913057965.1. Lineage (GTDB taxonomy): Bacteria > Bacteroidota > Bacteroidia > Flavobacteriales > Flavobacteriaceae > Marixanthomonas. The sequence goes on from CAJXPE010000218.1 coordinate 3,710, forward strand.
TATTTGAAAAGTCGCCAAATTTTTAAATTTGACGATTTCCAATAAATAAGATAAATAGTAAAATTTAAAAATCTGGCTTGTGCTCAATCCGAAAATAATTTCATAATTTGCACGCTACGAGCCATATACAAAACCGTTGTAAGCAATTTTGACAACCCAAATGAGAAAAGAAATTAACCTTTTGACATTTATTTTTCTATTGAATTCAATTCTTGTTTTTGGACAAGAAAAAACAACTTTTCAATTCAATGATGAAAAAAGACTAAATGTTGAATTGTTTGGAAAAGTCAAAAATGTGATAATTCAAAAGGAGAATTTAAAAAACGATAATTTCGAGAATTGCATTTATAATTTTGACACGAATGGAATCCCATTAAAAATAGTAAAAAATGGATTGGGAGTTGATGTCATCAACAGAACTTTAAGAGATGAGGGAATTCACTATGAATTCAAAAACGGCAATCTACTTTCCAAACTGAATAAAATGACAAGCGGATTAGATGGTGAGACTTATAAATATGATGATAATTGGAATTTAATCCTCAAAAAACATTATATAAATAACACTTTGGTAAAAGAAATATCACAGGAATTTGACAACAAAAATAGAATCACAAAGAAAATAGACTACTTATATGGTGGTTTCAGTGATTACAACGAAAAAACTCAAGAAGGAAAAGAAAATTATATATATGAAATAGAAGATTACGAATACGACAATGATGATAATTTAATAAAAATAACCTCTCACAACTTTAGAAAAAACTTTGTTGAAGAAAGAATATTTAAATTTGACTTAAAAGGAAATATAATAGAGGAAGGTCAATGTATGAAATCGAATGGAAATGCTGAATGCACGTACAAACCTCTATTTGGTTTTGAATATGATAATCAAAACCGTCAAGTTAGGAAATTTCAACTTGCTCAATTTTCGCCTCACAATACAGACCAAGTATATAAATATGATGCCAATGGTAACAAAATAGAATCAATTGGTTATTATATCTACCCGAATAAAGAACCAGTAATCGGATATCAATTCAAATACGAATACAACGAACTTGGAAATAAAACTAAAGACGTAGAAGTCATTGGAAAATATAGACGTTTAGGATTTGAAAAATATAAAACAGAAATCACTAAATATGACAAATACCAGAACATAAAATTAGAAGAATATATAACCGAATCTGGAGAACCAATAAAAGTTGTAGCTGTCTCTTATACACATCTCCGAGCCCACGAGACCTCTCTACATCTCG
>CAJXPE010000219.1 GCA_913057965.1 uncultured Marixanthomonas sp.
ACGAGATGTAGAGAGGTCTCGTGGGCTCGGAGATGTGTATAAGAGACAGAGTCATGCCAGATCAATACAGTTATTTTGATGTAGGTGAACGTGATTACGACAACCCATTACCATACGATAAAATAGATGCTGCCAATTATAAAACTTGGGATGGTTATATAGATTATGAAGAAACCATAAGCAAGAGTAAAGCCCGAATGGAAAAAAACAGACAACTTCAACTAATTGATGAAAATGCAAAGTGGATTAAAACACGCCGTGATGAAGTTGAAGTTCCGTTAAATTTTGATAAATACGTTGCCGATATTGAAAAACGCAAAGAAGAAACCAAAAAGTTTGACGAAATCGATGAATACGATAATAAATTAAGTTATAAGTCGCTTCCTTATGAAACAAAATTGATGAAGCAGGACACTACCTTACGTGAAAAACGTAAAAGATGGCATAAAAACTTAGCTAAAGATATTTATGTAGAAGAAGCAATTAACGTGCTAAGAGACTTAAAAATCAATAATATTAAGGCTGGTAAAATGGCAGATATTAAAAACTAAGAACACGTTTATAAGTTTGTACGTAAATTAGAAAGCTTCAAGCTTTTTGTTACATTTACAATGTGAAAACGTCCACTTCTTTATCACAATTAGCGCTCCAAAAGTTTAAAAAGAACTTTTGGGGCGTTTTTAGTTTTTCATTTTTAGTGGTTTGTGCATTGATTGCTATTTTTGCCTATGCGTTGGCGCCAGATAATTCGCAAGATGCTAATCAAATGCACCTCTCAGTACATTCAAAGGAGCCTGGCTTTACAGTACAAATGCTTACAGTACCTGCTGAAGTAAAAGAACAAAATGCTATTTCAGTATTTTTCTTCGGAAAAAAGAATGCCGATAGTGAGATCCCTATCTCCAAGTATAAGGTTACAGATTCTGTCTTGCAAGCAACACTTTACACGGGTGATGGAACGGAAGGATTGCAAAAAGAATATTCACTAGAGTTATTTCCAAAAGCTTCAACGATTGAAGAAATCCCTCAAAAGTATATTACTGAAAAAACATTCTTATTAGGAACAGACAAATATGGTCGTGATCTTTTAAGCAGAATGCTAATTGGTATCCGCATATCGTTGGGCATTGGTTTTGTTGCAGTTTTTATTTCTTTGATGATAGGCATTAGTTTAGGGGCAATAGCAGGTTATTTTGGCGGAAAAATAGATGCAGCCATTATGTGGGTTATCAATGTAACATGGTCTATCCCGACGTTACTGCTGGTAATTGCTATTACATTGGCGTTAGGAAAAGGATTCTGGCAGGTTTTTATCGCTGTTGGGCTTACCATGTGGGTCGAAGTGGCAAGAGTAGTGCGCGGACAAGTTATGGGCGTTAAACAAATGCAATATGTAACTGCTGCACGGGCTTTAGGATACAAAGATTTTAGAATTATCACAAAGCACATTTTACCCAATGCAATGGCGCCGGTGATTATTATTTCAGCAGCTAATTTTGCTTCGGCCATCTTAATTGAAAGCGGACTGAGCTTTTTAGGAATAGGAGCACAACCTCCCATGCCAAGCTGGGGAGGAATTATCAAAGACCACTATGCGTATATTGTTTTAGGAAAACCGTGGCTGGCTATTATTCCAGGTTTGGCTATTATGAGTTTGGTTACTGCTTTTATGTTGATTGGTAATGCGTTACGGGATGCCCTCGATGTTAAAGGATAGATCAAATAGCAAATAAAAAACAAAATAGAAAAGCCACCACAGATGTGGTGACTTTTCGCCCCAAATTTGATCGACCCACCGTTAGGTTGGTCAACCTACTTATGTATAACAAAGCTACTAAATTTTCTAATTTTTATACTATAATATTCTTTTTTGTGAAAAAAATAAGGGTTACTACGTAGGACATAACCCTCTAAAAAAGAAATAATTACATCTTATTTTGTAGGAAAATATATCTTTCTGTTATTGTAGTTTTATGTTGAGTAGCTTGTAAACACCTATAAAACAGTTAAAAAAAAGTGAATTCACTTTTCAGCATGTTTAAACATAGTATCTTTAAAACTTCTTAATGCGCCTATGGTACTACGCTGGATTATTTTTATTTCTATTTACATTTTAGTTGATGTTTACGCCTTTCAAGCGTTAAAAAGCCTTACTCGTAACTACTGGGTATATGGGCTTTGGGTGCTTATTTCTCTTTTAGTATTGGGAGCTTTGATCTATCAGTTAGGGATTGTAGGCTCTGAAAAAATGATTGGTCTAGACAAAATGTATGTTTTTGGTTTCTTTTTAGTCGTTTTTGTCCCAAAATTAATATTGATTGTTTTTATGTTTGGCGAAGACATAATTCGCTTATTTGTAGGGCTTTTTACAAAAATTGGAGGTGGAAGCGAACCATTTCATCTTCCCTCAAGGAGAAAATTTGTTAGTACCTTAGCCTTAGGTCTTGCGGCAATTCCTTTTGCTTCCTTATTATACGGAATGTATAAAGGAAAATACAATTATAAAGTATTGAAATACGCTTTAGAGTTTGATGATTTACCGGAAGCCTTTCATGGTTACACCATTACACAATTAAGCGATATCCACAGTGGAAGTTTTAATGATGAAGAAAAGGTAGCGTATGCGGTTAATTTGGCCAATGAGCAAAAGAGCGACGCCATCCTGTTTACAGGTGATTTAGTAAACAATGTTGCTGATGAAATGACTCGTTGGAAACCCATTTTTTCCACTTTAAAAGCAAAAGATGGGGTGTTTTCCGTTCTCGGAAATCACGATTATGGGGATTATGTAAACTGGGAAACCGAAACAGCTAAAGAAGAAAACCTTTCACATTTGAAAACGCTTCAAAAAGAAATGGGTTGGGATTTATTGTTGAATGAAAACCGAACCCTAACCCGAAACGGGGAGCAAATTAAGTTAATAGGAGTTGAAAATTGGGGAGCTGGAGGTTTTAAAAAAGCCGGCGACCTTAATAAAGCTTCCGAAGGGATTACAAAAGAAGATTTTAAAATTTTAATGAGTCACGATCCATCACACTGGAAAGAACAAGTGAAAAAAGATAACAGAAACTACCAACTCACCTTAAGTGGACATACACACGGGATGCAGTTTGGTATTGAAATACCTGGATGGATTAAATGGAGCCCAGTAAAATATCGATATGAAAATTGGGCCGGTATTTATGAAGAATTTGGAAGATATATAAATGTAAACCGCGGTTTTGGCTTTTTAGGCTATCCCGGAAGAGTTGGAATTTGGCCTGAAATAACGGTAATTCAACTTAAAAAACGTGGTAAAGAAGCATAGTCAAAGGGAAATACTATATTTGTAATAAGATTTATTCAAGAAACACTATAAGCAGAATGTCAAAATTTGGAGAATTAATCGAAACGAAGCTACCCGTCCTACTTGCATTTTTTGCAGATTGGGATGACGCTTGTAAAGAAATGCACCCAACCTTACGGGATGCAGCAGCAGCACTTGGCGACAAAGCAAAAGTTGTAAAAATTGATATAGATAAAAATCAAGAATTAGCCGAGGCACTCCGCGTAAAAGGCTTGCCTACGCTTATGATCTATAAAAATGGCGAGATGAAATGGCGCCAAAGCGGCGAACAAGATGCCAATACACTTATCGGGTTGGTTAAAGAATACATTTAGTTAGTAGAATTTTCCGTTTAATACTGCCAGTGATTCTTACCGTAAAGAGAAATCGCACGCTTAAAATCACGCCCTATTTCCTTATTTAATTACTATTCCTGCTATTTGGTCTAAACATCACAAATAATACTATATGATTTCAGAAATAATAAAAAACAGGCGTTCTGTTTTTCCAGTTCAATATAATAACGAACCTATTTCAAAAGAAGAAATTCAGACAATTCTTCAATCGGCCAATTGGGCGCCTACCCATAAAAAAACAGAGCCTTGGCGTTTTAAAGTCTTTCATTCTGAAACTGCTAGAAAAAAGTTAGGTGATTTTTTAGGCAAAACATATAAAGAAACAACTGAAAAATTTTCAGAATTTAAACAAAAAAAGATTGAAGCAAAACTGATGCAGTCAGGTTGCGTTTTGGCTATTTGTATGCAGCGAGATCCAAAAGAGTCGCTACCGGAGTGGGAAGAAGTTGCTGCAACGGCAATGGCGGTTCAAAACATGTGGCTCACCGCTCACGACATGAAAATAGGAGCGTATTGGAGTTCTCCAGCACTCAAAGATCAATTACATAAATTGGTGGATTTAAATGAAGGCGAGCACTGTCTGGGCTTTTTCTATATGGGAAAATATGATGTGGAGCTGCTTGAAGGGCAACGTAAAACAGCCATAGACGAGAAAACCATTTGGATTTAAAAAAATACGTCCCAATGGATCCAAACTTTATACATAAACAACCCTAAATAGATTAGCGTAGCCATAAACTTGACAAAAGTAGAGGCTAAAAACCCTATAAAAGAGCCAAAGGCAGCTTTTAAAGCGTGATCACTACGGGTTTGGTTAAAGAGTACTTCCCCAATAAAAGCACCCACAAAAGGACCAATTAATATCCCAAACGGAATGGGGGCGATGATTCCAACAACTAGACCGATGGTGGTTCCCCAAGCCCCAGCTTTACTACCACCAAACTTTTTTGTGCCCATCGCTGGAATTATATAATCAAGGATATACAGCCCAATGGCAACAATTCCAGTTACGATTATAAAAACCCAGTTAAACTCAAGGGAAGGCGAGAGGTACAAAAGCAGTAAACCCACCCAACTAATAGGAACACCCGGTAAAACCGGTAAAATGCTTCCTAATATGCCAATGAGCATAAATATCAATCCCAAAACAAGTAAAACAATATCCATATAAACAGTTAGACACTAAAATTGGGGAAGTGTTACAATCTGTCTCTTATACACATCTGACGCTGCCGACGACTCCTTACGTGTAGA
>CAJXPE010000220.1 GCA_913057965.1 uncultured Marixanthomonas sp.
GATGACAAACTTGAAACTGCAACAAGCAAATCTCCTTCATAAAAATCACATTCGGTCAAAATATTCCGTTCGAGTTTTTTGAGTGCGATTCCGATTAGATATTCAATTCCGATTTTTTGAGTAATCAGAAGTCTTATCTGTTCGTTTGTCAATACCGCAATACTGATTTTCCGATAGTGATAACATTTTTCAACCAAATCAGTTGGGAATTCAGAAGGTTTTTTCCAAATATCATTTTCCAATTGTTCGATTGATTTTGACTGCATACTAAATTGTTTTAATCCCTAAATTGTATTCTTTAAGTGATTTAGTAAATGTTTCTAATTCTTGTATAGCATCTAATACATCTACATTTCTGTATTTTATTTTTGAATCTCCCAATAATTTTCCATCGCTTCTTGTTAAAAATGCTTCAAAAATTCTACATTCAGTATCTGTGCATTTTTCTTTTATTGTAATGAAACCATTAGTATTTTCTGGATGACTGTAATTATTCATTCTCAACCATTGTTGGTCTTCACTAAATTCAAGTCTATAATTTTCCATTTTTTATTTCAGAGTTTGTTGCTTTAGCTTGTTGCCAACGGTCCAATATAACCGTCAGTTACGGTTTAAATATACACAAACCATTCGGCCGTAGGTCGAATGGTCGCAAGTCGGCGTGAATTCTGATAAGGAATTCCGCCGTAATTGCGGTTATACCTTGTTGTACTGCGTTTTTTTATTCTATTATTTTTATAAATGAAGGAAATTTTTCTGAATACATAATATTAATTTTTCCTCCTTTAATTTTATTGACAACAATTCCATTGTCTTTTATTTTAAAATTTTTCCTCTGATTATTATTGTCCCAATCTGAATACTCAATTAATAAGCCTTTATTAATTAATTTTTGTCCGTTATTAAATTGAATGAGATAAAAGTCTTCTTCTCCGGCTTTAGGCAAATCAATTCTCACGAAATCAATTATAATTCCTGTTGCCATTTTTGAGTCAGAATTTATATAGTAATTTCTCAAATTGTAATTTAAATATTTTCCGCTTTTTTCAAGTCCGATTATCATTAAGAGCATAAAGCCTAATGAGAAAATATTTTTAGAATAGAACAAAATCCAATTAGTAGGTTTTTGCTTAAAAGTTTTAATTGGTTTTCGTTTCCATTTTTCCCATAAAGGAAATAATAAGCTTGAAAGTCCGAATACAAATAGAAAGAGGGAACAGTATTTAATCAGTTCCCAATATTCCAGATTATGGTTGAAAAGGGACTTTAAAATTAGTCCAATAACTAATAAAATAATCCCAATGCTAATGTTTAAATTCTTTTTCAAATGTTTTTCTCAAATGCAGTACAACGTGTTTATATGAGCACATTTTGTGCTCTTACCATGCTTATTTGGCATGCTATGAGCAGGTTTTGTGCTTTTTATTTGCTCATATTTTTTATATAACTATAAGGGAGGTATCTTTCAAATATACTTAAAAAAGCTATTTATCCAAGTTGGCTTACTCTTAGCGACTACTTTACAAGTTAACAATCCAACCTTTTAAAATAGCCGTACAGTGTTACCAAAGCGATAATAGCCTAACAAAGCTCGGACGAAACTAAAGGAAAGGATAAAGGGAGGTGCCAAAATAGATGAATAGACCAATTAATATTGGAGGTAAGATATAAAAAAAGCGAGCTGATACAGCTCGCTTTATCTTGTTTACTAGATGTTATTATAATGCTTCGGCACCGGCTTTAGCTACAGTATGGTCGTCTTCAACTGTACTACCGCTCACACCAATGGCACCGATGATGGTTCCATCGTTATTAGTAACAGGTATTCCACCAGGAAAAGTAATTAGTCCTCCGTTCGAGTGCTCAATATTAAAAAGCGACTCTCCTGGTTGTGAAAGCTTCCCAATTTCGCCACTGTTCATATCAAAAAAACGGGCTGTTTTGGCTTTTTTTAGCGCGATATCTGCACTTCCCAACCAAGCGCCATCCATACGGACAAATGCCACTGGATTGGCACCTGCATCGACCACACTGATGTTCATTTTAGTATCTATTTCTTTTGCTTTGGCCTTTGCCGCTGTTATCATTTTTTCTGCTTGTTCTAAATTAACTGTATTCATAAAATTTCGTTTCTAGATTAGTAATCGTTTTACTTTTTAAATTTTAAGCCAAGTGTAAGGTGGCTGAGCGGAGCCGAAGTACCGAAGCTTAACTCAACGCCATCACTGCTTTCACGTTTACAAATTCTTTTAATCCAAAACCACCGTGTTCACGTCCGTAACCGGAGTTTTTCACACCGCCAAAAGGCATATTTGGTTGTGCTAACCCGAAAGAATTGATGAATACCATACCCGTGTCAAAATGTTTCTTGGCAAGGTCAAAAGCTTTTTCAGAATCTTCTGAAAAGATACCGCCACCTAAACCAAAGCGGCTGTCGTTAGCAATACGCATTGCATCTTCTGCATCTTTAGCATGGATTAGTGAGGCTACGGGGCCAAATAATTCATCATCATAAGCCGGTTGTCCAGGTTCTACATTTCCTAGAATGGTTGCTGGATAAAAATAACCTTTGCCTTCTGGTACTTCACCACCACACAATATTTCGGCTCCTTTTTTCACACTCTCCGTAACTTGTTCGTGTAAATCGTCCCGTAAGTCTTTACGTGCCATAGGACCAATCTTTGAGTTTTCATCCATAGGATCGCCGTGGTTTACACCTTTCATACGTTTTACAAAGGCTTCTTTAAATTCTTCATATACTTTATCTACTACAATAAAGCGCTTGGCGGCTACACAGGTTTCCCCATTGTTGTATACACGTCCGTTAACACAATGTTTTACGGCTTTGTCTATATTGGCATCTTCCAAAACAAGGTAAGCATCGTTACTACCTAGCTCTAATACTGTTTTCTTTAATTGAGCGCCTGCTTTTTCACCAATAACTTTACCTGCTTTAGGGCTTCCCGTAAGCGTAACACCACGTACTTTGTCGTTTTTAATGATTTTGTCAGACTGGTCGTGATTAATCAATAAAACGGTAAATAAGTCTTTAGGCAGTCCAGCATCCGTATAGATTTTTTCTAATAACTTGGCACATCCAGTTACACTTTCGGCATGTTTCAGTAACACACCATTTCCTGCCATTAGGTTGGCAATAGAATACCGAATAACTTGATACGCTGGAAAGTTCCAAGGCTGTATTCCGTAAATTACACCAATAGGTGAGTAATTAACGACACCTTTTCCGCCATTGGGGAGTTCTCGGTTTTCATCGGCTAATTCTTTAGGGCCATTTTCAGCCGTATAATCGCAAATACCGGTACATAAATCTACTTCTTGTTTGCTTTGTTTCAGTAGTTTCCCCATTTCTTGCGTCATCAAGTTTGTCAATTCCTCTTTATGGTCTTGTAAACTTTTACCGATGGCTTTAATTACTTTAGCGCGTTCTTCAACAGATTTGGTTTTCCAGTCTAAAAAAGCATTGTGACATTTTTGCACGGCCTCTTCAGCTTGTTTATCCGTCATAAATGGATAGCGTTGTATTATCTCTTCTGTTGCGGGGTTTATCGTTTTTAATCCTTCTAATTGCTCATTCATAGTTTTTATTTTTTTGTTTATAATTTATGACGAAGTAAGGCTTTCTTCTCTTGCTTTCGCTTCATAGTCAATATAGCCTTCTTTGTCTTGTGTGTAAAAAGTGTCTTTATCCCAGTCACTAAGGGGTATATTTTTTTCAAATCGTTCTACCAAATCGGGATTGCTCACGTAGGGTTTTCCATAGGCAACCAAATCGGCATCACCTCTTTCCAATACTGCATTCCCTTTTTCTTGATCAAAATTGGTGTTAATCATTAACGTGCCATTGTAAATTGGGCGGTACCGTTTGGCAATTTCGGTTTCTGCAAATGGCACATCGCTTACATCGTTAAAAGGTTCACTTAGATGTAAATACGCTAAATTATAATCATTCAGTTTGTTAATCATATAATCAAACGTAGGTAAGGTTTCTTCATCCATGGTCATACCAAAGATTCCGTGTAATGAAGGATTCATCCGTAAGCCAATTCTGTTTTCTGGCATTACTTTTTTCATCGCGTCAAGTACGTCAAACAAAAAGCGAGCGCGGTTTTCAATACTGCCACCGTACTCATCGGTTCGTTTGTTGGAAGTGCCATTAAAAAATTGATGAAATAAATAGCCGTTACTACTATGGATTTCAACCCCATCAAAACCGGCTTCCATTGCATTTTTAGCAGCATTGGCAAAATCCTGAATGGTTTGCTGTATGTCTTCGGTGGTCATTTCTTTAGGCGTAACCGTGTCTTTAAAACCATTGGGTGTAAACGATTGTGCTTCTGGATTCAGTGGCGAAGGCGCGTGTGGTAAATCGCCATCGTGAAAATCGGGGTGTGAAATCCGCCCGACGTGCCAGAGCTGAATAAAAATACGTCCGTCCGCTTCGTGTACAGCTTTTGTCACTTCTTTCCATCCTTTTACTTGTGCTTCGGTATGGATACCCGGCGTGTGTATGTAACCCACGGCTTTTTCTGAAACTTGTGATCCTTCTGAAATAATCAATCCAGCTGAAGCACGCTGTTGATAATAGATTGCATGCTTGTCTTTTGTCGGTTTTTTTTCTGGATTGTTAGCACGACTTCTCGTCATCGGTGCCATGATTACTCGGTTGGGTAATTGTAAGTCGCCCATCGTGTAGGGCTGTAATAATGCTTGTTTACTCATATATAAATGCCCGTGAAGACGGGTAACTTTTTATTAAACTGAAATTTTATTTTGCAGAAAGGATATCAATTTTTTTAATATCTGGATCTTCACTAAGTAAACGGTCTGCGTTTTCCATCAATGCTTTGGCAATATCTCCATTTAAGCTGTCTCTTATACACATCTCCGAGCCCACGAGACCTC
>CAJXPE010000221.1 GCA_913057965.1 uncultured Marixanthomonas sp.
GAATAAGGTCATAAACCTTCTTTTTAGATTCCATCATAAGTCCGCCATTTTTTATAGATGGATTTACGGCATTAAAAAAACAAATTGATTTTGCTTTAATGGAGTAATAGCCGTACAATAAATAGATAGGAAAATAAATAACGTGCAGAGGCCAATATTCCCAGTGTGTTAGTTTATGCCAAAATATTTGAAGTGATCTAGGAGCCATACATTTTTTGAATACGTGTTCTATACGCGGTTTACGGTACTTGGTGCTTAGCATATCTATGAAATAATTTTATTTCATCTTTAATAGAAATCAGTTTAGCACCTGTTTTAATGAATTCATTATAATGATATAAGTTACATAATAATTAGGGTAAGCTAAACTTATTGAACAATTTTTTCAGAAAAATATATTTCTAAGTGTAAAATTTTAAATATTTCATATCCCAACCTATTTACTTACTTTTGATTTTCTGAAAAATTAAAAACCAATCTAAAATTAATTATATAATGGAACAGAATATCATCTTTATTCCCATAGTACTTGCCGTTCTAGGCCTTCTTTTTATGCTTGTTAAAATGAGCTGGGTAAAAAAACAACCCGCTGGCAGTGAACGAATGCAATCTATTTCAAAAAGTATTAAAGAAGGAGCTTTGGCTTTTTTAAGTGCAGAATATAGGTTATTGGCAATTTTTGCAGTTATAGCAGCCGCATTGCTTTTTGTTATATCTATTTTGGTAGAATCTACTAGTTGGATGATTGTGCCTGCCTTTTTTATAGGGGCTGTTTTCTCGGCACTTGCCGGAAACATAGGTATGCGTATTGCAACTGACGCAAATGCACGTACAGCAGAAGCAGCAAAAACAAGTTTACCACAAGCATTGAAAGTTTCTTTTGGCGGTGGTACCGTAATGGGGCTTGGTGTTGCTGGTCTTGCTGTATTGGGACTAAGTTTGTTCTTTATGTTTTTCACGAGCCAGTTTATAACTGATGGAGGTGATTTTTATGCCGATATGACTATCGTTTTGGAAGCCTTAGCTGGTTTCTCTTTAGGTGCTGAAAGTATTGCACTTTTCGCCCGTGTAGGGGGTGGAATTTACACCAAAGCAGCCGATGTAGGTGCAGATTTAGTAGGAAAAGTAGAAGCGGGTATTCCAGAAGATGATCCACGTAACCCGGCCACAATTGCCGATAACGTAGGGGATAATGTAGGAGATGTTGCCGGGATGGGTGCCGATCTTTTTGGTAGTTATGTGGCAACCGTTTTAGCCGCCATGGTATTGGGTAATTATCTAATTAGAGATATGAGCGTGGATGGACAATTTACCGATGCCTTCGGAAATATGGGACCAATTTTGCTGCCAATATTAATTGCTGGAGTAGGTATTTTAGCTTCCATCATCGGAACCTTTTTAGTGGGGATAAAAAACAATGAAGCAAAAGAGCCACAAGTTCAAAGAGCTCTCGATATGGGTAACTGGACAGCCATCATTCTAACGTTGGTTGCCAGTTGGTTTTTAATAGACTGGATGTTACCTGAAACGATGAGCATGGCATTCTTTGGAGAAGGCGTTAAAGTAATACCGAGTATCAATGTATTCTGGGCGGCTTGTATTGGGTTGGCTGTAGGAGCATTAATATCGTTTGTAACGGCGCATTATACAAGTTTAGGTAAAAAACCAGTTATGGATATTGTTCAAAACTCTTCAACAGGAGCAGCAACAAATATTATTGCAGGTTTAGCAGTTGGTATGAAATCCACTTTTTGGAGCGTGTTGCTATTTGCTGCCGCCATCTATGGTTCGTATGAATTAGCAGGTTTTTATGGTGTAGCATTGGCTGCATCTGCTATGATGGCTACTACAGCGATGCAATTGGCAATCGATGCTTTTGGACCCATTGCCGATAATGCGGGTGGTGTAGCCGAAATGAGTGAACTAGAACCTCTTGTAAGAGAACGTACCGATATTTTAGATTCTGTAGGAAATACAACGGCAGCAGTGGGTAAAGGATTTGCTATTGCTTCGGCCGCATTAACTGCCTTGGCGTTATTTGCAGCGTACGTTACGTTTACCGGAATTGACGGAATTAATATCTTCCGTGCCGATGTGCTGGCGATGTTATTTGTTGGGGGAATGATTCCTGTAGTATTTTCAGCAATGGCAATGAAATCGGTTGGGAAAGCTGCGATGAAAATGGTGCAAGAAGTTCGCCGACAGTTTAAAGAAATTCCAGGTATTATGGAAGGCACCGCTACCCCAGAATATGGCAAATGTGTAGATATTTCCACAAAAGCTGCTTTACAAGAAATGATTCTGCCAGGTTTATTGACCATTATAACACCTATTGTTATTGGGCTATTATTTGGTGCAGAACCTTTAGGAGGGTATATGGCTGGTGTTTGTGTAAGTGGTGTAATGTGGGCGATATTTCAGAATAACGCTGGAGGAGCTTGGGACAACGCAAAAAAATCATTTGAAGCTGGAGTAATTATTAATGGTGAAATGACCTATAAAGGAAGCGAAGCCCATAAAGCCGCTGTTACCGGTGATACGGTGGGAGATCCTTTTAAAGATACGTCAGGACCATCTATGAACATTTTAATTAAATTGACGTGTTTGGTAGCCTTAGTAATCGCCCCAATTTTAGGAGGTCACGGTACTACTGATAAAATGGATGGTGAACATGTTTCAGAAGAAATGTATATGATTGATGAAGACGGAAACCAAACATTATTAACCGATAACCAAGCGGAACAAATTAAAGAAGTTTCAAAAGAAATTATGGTAAGCTTGTCGTCTAACGATACATTGACTACAGCTGATGTGATTATTAGAACTACAAAAAACGGAGAAACAACAACAGAAAAGAAAACTTTTTCTGGAACTGAAGAAGAAGTGAACGCTGAAATAGAAGCATTACGAGATCAATCTCAACAATAAAGCTTCTTTGTTAAAATAAGTCTAAACCCTGCTAAATCAGCAGGGTTTTTTTATGAGATTGTAGTATCTTTCAGATAATGAATTACGACGATTTAATAACATTAGGGATTGCCTTTGGCTTAGGTTTGCTGGTAGGGCTGCAACGCGAAACCACCGATAATAAAATGGCGGGCGTTCGTACTTTTACCCTTATTTCTGTTTTAGGAGTTCTGTCAGGATTTCTAACACGAGAATACGATAATCCCTTTATTATTCCCGTAATGGGAATTGCTCTAACTACGTTAATGGTGGTTGCCAACATTATTAAACTTAAAAAAATTGAAGAGCCCGATATTGGTCAGACTACCGAAGTTGCTGCTTTGTTGATCTTTGCTATAGGTGCTTATTTGGTCATGGGTAATCAAGTAATTGGAGTTATTATTGGAGGTGTTTTAGCTATTTTGCTGTATGTAAAAGAACATTTACACGGTTTTATCGATAAGCTTAAAGAAAAAGATTTAGCCGCCATTATGACGTTTGCGGGTATTTCCCTAGTGATCTTACCAATTTTACCCGATGAAACTTTTGGTCCTTTGGATGTTTTAAACCCAAAAAACATTTGGTTGATGGTGACATTAATTGTTGGCATTAGTGTGTTAGGATATTTTATCTACAAATGGCTGGGGCAGAAAGTAGGAATGATTTCAAACGGGATTCTCGGAGGGATTATAAGTAGTACGGCTACAACAGTCAGTTATGCTAAAAAAGCCAAGAATGGTGCATCTGGAGGGAAACTATCGGCTTTTGTTATTTTCTTAGCGGTAACAATTTCACTTGTACGTGTTGTTATCGAAATAGGGGTAATCATTCCAGGGAAACTTTCAGAAATTATTCTTCCATTTGTGGTGCTTTTTCTTTTTATGGTAGCTCTTTCGGTAGCGATTTTCTATATGATCAATAAAGACCGTTCGAACGAAAAAATGCCCGAACCCAAAAATCCAGCACAGTTTAAAAGTGCGTTGATTTTCGGTATTTTATATGGTGTTATCTTGTTGATGGTTGCTTTTACTGAAAAGGAATTTGGTGATAGTGGGTTATATATTGTTTCTATAATCGGCGGATTGGCAAACAAGGATGCGATTACACTTTCCTTGTCACAATTAATTAAGGGCGGAGTTGAGGTTTCTATGGGTTGGCGACTAATTATGACTGCAGTGCTTTCCAATTTATTTTTTAAAATAATAATTGCAAGTGTTTTAGGAAATCGCCAGCTTTTAAAATGGTTAGGGGTTGCAATTGCATTATCTATTTCAGTTGGTTTGTTGTTAATTTGGCTCTGGCCAGAAGCATGGCACTTGTAATGGGATTGTTTAAAAAAGACCCGTTGCAAATAATTACATTCCATAGCTATGGAACAAATTCCCATCTTTATATTCGAGGAAGAGCATTGGAAGATGAAAACATCGACCTTTCCAAAAGTGGAATTTTCAGCTTGATAAAAAACACCTACAAGCGGTTTGAAACGGATGAGATTCCGTTTACAAAACTTAAAATTACATTACCCGACAATTCGGTTTATTATACTGAAACGGATAAAAAAGGCTATTTTAAGTTTAAAGAAAACATTCCTAATCTTCAACAATTAACAAATGACGAAGGTTGGTTGCAATATGAAATTTCTTTTGAAGAAACATTCCCAGATAGAATTATAAACAACCAAAACAGGTTTGCAGGCGAGATGCTTATTCCTTCTCAACAAAGTACCTTCGGAATTATTAGTGACATTGACGATACTATTATTCATACTGGAGTGGCTTCATTTTTAAAATTGAAATTGGTTTTCAATACTTTTTTCAGAAATGCAGAAAGTCGGTCACCATTGGAAGGGGCTGCAAAATTTTATCAATTATTGCACCAAGGGGAAACAGGGAAGGAAGCGAATCCATTATCTGTCTCTTATACACATCTGACGCTGCCGACGACTCCTTACGTGTAGAT
>CAJXPE010000222.1 GCA_913057965.1 uncultured Marixanthomonas sp.
AGATGTAGAGAGGTCTCGTGGGCTCGGAGATGTGTATAAGAGACAGGGTAAAACATTACCGTAATCTTGCTTTTATGGGATTTATAGAAGTGATTTTTAACCTTCGCACCATCTTAAAGAATATATCGTTTTGTAAAAAAGATATTGCGGACTTTCAACCCGATGCCATCATCTTTATAGATTACCCAGGTTTCAATCTTCGTATTGCAAAATGGGCCAAAGAACAGGGGTTTGCAACACATTATTATATTTCACCACAAATATGGGCGTGGAAAGAAAATCGCATTAAAAGCATCAAGCGGGATGTAGATTTCATGTACGTGATACTCCCTTTTGAAAAAGAGTTTTACGAAAAAAAGCATGGGTTTCCCGTTCACTTTGTGGGGCATCCATTAATTGATGCCATTGCTCAACGCGAGCAAGTTACTCCTAGCGATTTTAAGCAAGAGCATGGATTGGATGATCGACCAATCATTGCTTTATTGCCCGGAAGTAGAAAACAAGAAATTTCAAAAATGCTAAAAGTGATGCTTAGCGTAGTTGAAGATTTTAGTGAGTTTCAGTTTATAATCGCAGGTGCACCAAGCCAAGAGGCTGCGTTTTATAAACCTTTCTTAAAAAAACAAAACGTACATTTATTGCTTAATAAAACCTACGATTTGTTGAGCATTTCTCACGCTGCTTTGGTTACATCTGGTACGGCAACGTTGGAAACGGCATTATTTAAAGTACCACAGGTGGTTTGTTATAAAGGCAGCCGAGTTTCTTATGAAATTGCTAAACGGGTTATAAACTTAAATTACATTTCGTTAGTGAATTTAATTTTAGACAAACCAGCAGTAACAGAGCTAATACAAACCGATTTTAATACCAAGCGGGTAAAAGAAGAATTGAGCATGATCTTAGATGAATATAATCGTGCCGTGTTGTTTTTAGACTATTATGATCTGGAAAAACAGCTTGGCGGTAAAGGTGCAAGCGATAAAACAGCTCAGTTGATTATTTCAGAAACGAAAAATAAAGTTTAAAAAAATCAGTTATATTTATTCAAACCAAGTTTGTTATGAAAAGAATTCTTCTACTTTCTTTCCTTGCTGTTGTGCTGGTTTCCTGCGGAGGCTCTAGAAATGTAACGAAACAAAAAAAGATAACTACCCCAACTACAACTGGAACATCTAGTGTTAGCACCAATACTAATAGAAGAACTCCTAAGCATATTAAAAAGACAGTAACCCCTAAAAAGGTGAATAAAATTGTAGCCTACGCTAAAACTTTTGAAGGAACCCGTTACAAATTTGGCGGAACTACAAAAAGGGGGATGGACTGCTCTGGTTTAATTTACACTACTTTTAAAAATGAAAACATAGCATTGCCTCGGGTGTCCCGGGATATGGCTAAACAAGGAAAACGTATCTCGCTACGAAATGCTGAAGAAGGAGATTTAGTTTTTTTTCAAACCAGTAAGAGCCACAGAAATATTAACCATGTTGGGCTTGTAGTAGAATCACGTAGAGGAATTGTGCGGTTTATTCACTCCACAACTTCTAGAGGAGTGATTGTTTCATCACTCGATGAAAATTATTGGAATAATGCCTTTGTAGAGGTTAGAAGGGTGATGTAAAAAGACTACATAACACCGTGTCTTCCTAATTGAATAATAACAAGATAACTTTCATATTTAGAAAATTAAGGAAGGTAAAAGTTTGTTTCATAATTCTTTCTTCTGAAAAAGGCAGCGGCGTAAACATTCAATCAATTCTACAATTAATTCTTCCTTTAAGTAACTACTATAAATAACTCACATCAAATGTTATTGCTTTCAAGATAAAAAATTGGGTGTTCGCATCATTTGTCGATAAATGATAGGCTGAAAAAGTTATATGAAAATCATTATTTCTTTAAAATTCGAAACAAAGTTAATGACGAAGGGTTGAAGTGATTGTTGGAATTCCTATAGAATAAAATAGCAATATGGTCTAAAAACAGTTGTAAATATCATCTTCTTCTTTATGAAATAAATTAATTAAAAAAAGCCAAAACTTTGAGTTATGGCTTTTTGCTTAGTAGCGGGAATTGGACTTGCTTCAACAAGCTCAGTATAAACTTCTCGTCCAGTTCTTTATTTTTATAATTTTAAATTAAAAAAGCTCCAGAGATTATCTGAAGCTTTTATTAGTAGCGGGAACTGGACTCGAACCAGTGACCTTCGGGTTATGAGTATTTTACCTATATATGTCAAATTAATGTAAATATACTGAAAAACAATTAGTTATGATAATTGTAGTGATATTTTATAGCAAATAATATGATATAAAAGCATAAAATGTTGTACCTATGTTGTACCCAAAATTTGTATCTTTATAATCTAAGGATTTTGATATGGCAACAGTTAGAGCAGTTTTAAGGAAGAAGAAGAACAAGGCTGGTTTATGCCCGATTGCTATTCGTATCACTAAAGATAGAAAAAGTACATTTGTAAGTACAGGACAATATATTAATGAAAAATACTGGGATAATAGAAATCGAGCAGTTAGAAAATCACATCCTAATAGTAATGCTATAAACAACTACATTTTAAGTAAAGTTGCCGAAGCCAATCGTAAGACCCTTGAAGCTGAAATGAAACCTGAATATCAAACGGTTTCTGAAATACGAAATAATGTTATAGTTATAAAGGAACTTGATTTCTTTGCTGTTGCTAATATTCATCTTCAAAACCTAAAAGGTAGGAACAAACATCATCAATACGATACCGAGTTTGGACGTTTAAAAAAATTCAAAGAATTTTTAAGGCAAGATGAACTTTGTTTTAGTAAATTGACTCCTTCTCTACTTAAAAGATTTGAAGGATATCTTTTAGAGAGTAAAAGACGCTCTCCACGTACTGCCGTTAATTATCTAATCCTCATTAGGACAATTTACAATCTCGCTATATCTGAAGGAATTGTCGATAGGGGTCGATATCCATTTGGCAAAGGCAAAATAACGATTCGTATTCCCGAATCTCAAAAAATAGGATTGAATATGGATGAAATTATGAAGTTGGAAGCTGCTAATAATCTTTCAGAAGCCCAACAGAAGGCCATACATGTCTGGCTAATAAGTTTTTATTTTGCAGGTATTCGAGTTGGCGACGTCTTGAAACTAAAGTGGTCGGATATTGTCGATGATCGATTACATTATAGAATGGATAAAAACAGTAAGCTTGTTTCTTTAAAAATTCCTGAGAAGGCAAAAAAGATATTTACAATTTATAGAAAATTACAAAAACAGAATACCCTTATATTTCCTTACTTAGAAAATAATAATCTAAGTAATCCAAAAGAGATTTCTGTTAGAACACAATCGGTTACAAGAAACCTGAATAGAGCATTAAAGCGAGCTGCAAAACAATTAGATATTAAAAAGAATATGAGTATGCATATTGCCCGACACAGTTTCGGAAATATCTCAGGCGACAAAATTCCTATTCAAATGTTGCAGAGATTATATCGTCATTCATCTGTAACAACTACAATACGCTACCAAGCCAACTTCATCCACAAAGATGCAGACGATGCTCTGGATAGTGTGGTCAATTTTAATTAATTTTATTTGCTAAATTAAAGAATTTATTATCCTTTGCTGGCACAGTAAATATTGAAATTAGACTCTATTTTCATATATCCTTTTCATCAAAAATTTCGTTATTATGGTATTGTAAAAAGTGTTCGTCATACATAGAGACAATCTGTAAAGCTTCTTTTAAAATATCCTTAAGGAATAGCTATTATCTTAATAAATATGCTACGCAAAACCTTTTCTTGAATAATATGATCTGAAACTGATAGGTTTTAAAGCCCAAAAATAAAAAGCCTTATTATAAAAAAGCTTAATTGTCATTTTTAACAGCAACCACCACCATCATAATGAAACGTAGATTCACTAAAATAAATATCGTCTCGCCCTAAATCTTTTAATGCAGCCGCCGTTTTATCGCAAATGGCGAGAGGTTGGTTTTGTAGTAAAACGTGCCCTTTTCCGTCATCAAACTGACGTTCGTCACCAAAATAAATAGCAGCTTTTCCTGTAAAAATACACGGACCATCTTCTGGCATTGGATCTTTAATGGCTGCAACTTCAATAGATTCTATATAAATCAACTTGTCTGTCGGGTACTTCTTTGGGTCTAAGATACGGTATGGCTTACGTGCTCTGATCTCTATAGTACCAAAGCCTACATCTGTAAGTGCTTTAACATATTGAGCTATGGGTAAAGAACCACTTAAACATAATGCACGGAGACGGTCATCGTTTCTTAAATTCTCGTTCATTTCCTGCTCACAGGTTGGATCGCTCATTACTAAACGGCCGTGAGGTTTTAAAACACGGTACATTTCTTCAATGGCTTTTTTTAGATCCTCTTCCTTGAATATGTTGAACAAACAATTTTGTGCAGCAACATCAATAGAATTATCTTCAACAGGTAAGTTTAAGGCATCACCTTTGTGCAGTTCCACAAATTCACTTTTAAACCAAGAATTTTCTTTCTCTGCAATCTCAAAGTTTTTTCGAGAAGCTTCCAGCATTTCTGGCACTACATCTACACCAACAACACCTCCTTTTTGTCGCGAAAAATAGGCGAATTGAAGCAATTCCATTCCGCCGCCAACACCTACATAAAGTGTTCTTGGGTTATTGCTTAAATCACGAGCGTGTACCGTTGAGCCACAACCATAATTCATTTCCTGCATAATTTTTGGAATTTTTAAACCTGGAAGTTCCCAAACAGGATTTGTTGTGCAACATAGACCAACATCTGGTAATAAGGCCGCGTCTCTATATAATTCTTCGGTAGCATTTAGATAGCTCATATTCCTGTCTCTTATACACATCTGACGCTGCCGACGACTCCTTACGTGTAGA
>CAJXPE010000223.1 GCA_913057965.1 uncultured Marixanthomonas sp.
GAGATGTAGAGAGGTCTCGTGGGCTCGGAGATGTGTATAAGAGACAGCTTTAACACTGTGTGTCAATTGCATACTACTAAAAACATATTTCAAATTCTATATTTTTGTATTGATTGTTCTTATTAGCTAAAGGTAAAACCTATGAAACTCCGTTTTTTATTCAAGTTAAGTGTATTTACAATACTGCTTTTTTCTTCTGAAAAAGCTGCTTCACAAATTTTAAATGCAGAATCTTTGCGAAAAGTGACAGACACTTCTGGTTATTCTGGTTCGGCTAGTTTAGATTTTCAATTAAAACGGAATGTCAACAATTTTTTTACCATCTCTAGCAACACCCATCTTCAGTATAAAATGAAAAAACATCTTATATTATTTAAAAACGATGTAGATTTTCAAAAAATAGAAGGCGAAAAATTGAGCAACAGTTTTATTTCGCATCTTCGGTATAACTACAAACTTTCTTCATTAATCGCTTGGGAAGCCTTTTTACAAGGACAGTATAACAAGGTTAATTTAATCAATTTTAGAGGCTTGGCAGGTACTGGACCTCGTTTTAAACTATCCCAATTGGAAAATTATAGATTTTATCTCGGCTCGCTTGTGATGTATGAATATGAGGAAGTTCTTGATAACATAACACCTATACAACGGGACATACGTGCAAGTATTTACTTTTCATTCAGCTTTTACCCTACCCAACATATTAGCATTGTAAGCACTACGTATTACCAACCAAAATTAAATCAATTTAAAGATTACCGCATTTCCAGTCAATCATCATTATTGGTTGGACTTTTTAAAAACTTTTCTTTAAAAACCAGTTATACCTTTACATATGATGCGTTTCCAGCCGTGGGTATTCCCAATTCGCAATACGATTTTACCACTGGAGTTGCCTACACTTTTGACTGATAATTTAAAATCTTCCGTAAGCTTTTAGTATTTCAAAGGACTACTTTGTTATATTTACCGAAGTAAAACCAAAGTGGTTTAACTTTCGTAACTATAATAAATACTAGCAATCATGTCTAATTATTATGACCCTAAAGACCTTCGTAAATTTGGAAACATCACCGAATGGAGCGAAGAGTTAGGAGAAAAATTTTTTGATTACTACGGAAAAGTCTTCGAAGAAGGCAAATTAACTGCCCGTGAAAAATCACTAATTGCATTAGCTGTAGCACACACCGAACAATGCCCTTATTGCATTGACGCATACACTAAAGATGCATTACAACGCGGTGTAACTAAAGAAGAAATGATGGAGTCTATTCACGTTGGTGCCGCTATTAAAAGTGGCGCTACCTTAGTGCATGGCGTTATGATGATGAACAAAGTAAATAAACTTGACGGATAATTTATGACCAAACTTAAAACACAATCCCTACAAAAACGAAATAGCGAACTCGCACAATCTAACAAACAGCTTGAAATTCTCTCTAACGGAATTTTTGCCAGTGGTGAGTTGCCAACATTTGCAGATAAAATTGAAGAAACGGGGCAATTCCCCATGAAACCACAAAAACTGGAGATTCTTCAGATCAATTTAGGGTATATGTGCAACCAGACCTGTGATCACTGTCACGTAGATGCCGGTCCCGACCGAAAGGAAATCATGACTGTCGAAACGATGAAACAGTGTTTGGAAGTTATAAAAAACACCGGTGCGCATACCGTTGACCTTACAGGAGGTGCTCCCGAAATGAACCCAAATTTTAGATGGTTTGTTGAAGAGGCCAGCAAAGCAGGGATTGAAGATTTTATTGTACGAAGCAACCTGACGATTATCCGAGCCAATAAAAAGTATTACGACCTTCCGCAGTTTTTCAAAAAACACAATGTGCATGTAATAAGTTCTATGCCACACTGGACGCGTGGAAAGACTGATAAACAACGTGGTGAAGGTGTTTTCGATATGTCAATAAAAGCGCTGCAAGAATTAAACGCCATCGGCTACGGAATGCCAGATAGTGACCTTAGATTGGATTTGGTATACAACCCAAGTGGTGCTTTTTTACCGACCGATCAAGAAAACATGAAAAAAGACTTTAAAAAGGCGCTGTTAGAAGATTTCGGTATTCATTTTCACGATTTGTTTGCCATTACCAATTTGCCTATTGCCCGTTTTCTGGATTATTTAATTGCTTCGGAAAATTATGAGGAATATATGTATCAATTGGTAGAAGCCTACAATCCTGAAGCCGTTAAAAATGTAATGTGTACCAATACTATTTCCATAAGTTGGGACGGTTGGTTGTACGATTGCGATTTTAACCAGATGCTAGAATTAAAGGTAGATAGCGAAGTACAACACATCTCAGAATACAACGAAGACGTCTTAAACGATCGAAATATTATCATTTCGCAACATTGTTACGGCTGTACCGCAGGTGCTGGTAGTAGCTGTCAAGGTTCTGTTGCCGAATAATTTATGAATAACAATACTGCAATATTAATTTTTGCCAATTCGGCCCAACAAGAAAAGGTTCTAAAACCCTTTCGAAAATCGGCAACTTTATTTGGTGAACTTAATAAGCAGACCCTTTCTAAAGTAAAAAAAACAGGCCTTCCCTATTTTCATTTTTCTGAAAAAGAACAAATCGGGAACAGTTTTGGTGAACGCTACGTCAATGCCATTCAATCTGTTTTTGATAAAGGATACGAAAACATCATTACATTAGGTAATGATACGCCGCATCTACAAACGCGACACATTTCTGAAACTGCTGAAAAATTACAAAACAACCCTATTGTTTTAGGACCTTCCAAAGATGGTGGTTATTATATGATGGGTTTGCGAAAATCGCATTTTAACGCAGCCCTTTTTCTGAAACTTCCGTGGCAGACTTCTAATTTGAACAGAAGGATTTCACTGCTATTCCATTCTAAAAACATTCAAATAGAATGGCTAGAAACACTTACGGATATTGATTCGGTTTCCGATATAAAAGTTGTCCTGAATAGCTTCAGAAAACTTACTTATTTATTAAAAAAAATACTTTCTACACTTCTTATTTCTGAAAAGATTTTATTTGAATTAGCACCCATTCATTTTCAGAAAACTCTTCAAAAAACACCTTTCAACAAAGGTTCGCCCAGAATTGCTTCTTAATCAGGTTTACTACACACTGTAAACCCAACGATTACCGAAAATCATCGGTAACACCTCTATTTTACTAATCAACACATTTTTATGAAGCAATTATACATGGGCTTATTGTTTTTTATTTCAGCAATAGGCTATTCACAAACTACTGTTACCGGCACCGTAACAGATGCTACAAATGGAATGACCATTCCGTTTGTAAACGTACTTTCCAGCAATGGAGAAGCAACCACAACCGATGAAAACGGAAGTTTCACTATTGAAATTTCCAATAACGAAGATATTTTGACTTTTTCTTCAATAGGATATATCACTCAAACGCTTCCGGTAGGTGGTGATAACACGGAGTTTTTAATTCAGTTAAAAGAAGCGACCACTAGCTTAGATGAAGTGGTCGTAACGGCTTTGGGGTTAAAACGGGAAACCAAAGAGTTAGGCTATACCGTACAGACGTTGCAATCTGAAGGCATTAACGAAGTAAAAGCAGTCAACTTTCTGGACAACCTTTCTGGAAAACTGGCTGGGGTTACCGTTTCGCAAGGAGCCACGGGAGTGGGTTCTTCTTCAAAAATTAGTATCCGAGGCGAATCTTCTTTCTCAAACAATAATCCGCTATTTATTGTCGATGGAACCCCCATTAATAATGAAACTGTCTTTAATTTTACCAACGAAGCCGCTGCAGGATTTCAAGAAATAGATTTTGGTAACGGCGCGATGGAAGTAAATCCGGACGATATTCAGTCGGTTACGGTACTAAAAGGACCAAGTGCTGCCGCTTTGTACGGAACACGCGCATCAAACGGAGTGATCGTTATTGAAACCAAAGGTGGCAGCAAAGCAAAAGGATTAGGCGTTAGTATTAATACGTCGCTTTTTGTTGAAACGCCTTTTAAACTGCCAGAATTTCAAAATGAATATGGACAAGGTAATGGTGGTGAATTTGCCTACGTCGATGGCCTTGGTGGCGGAACAAACGACCTTATTAGTTATTCTTGGGGCCCACGACTGGATGCTGGTAATTTAATTCCACAATACGACAGCCCAGTTACTTTACCGGACGGCACGGTAGTTCGCGGTGGTGACACCTCGCTTTACAGTGGTTTACCAATAACGCCAACGCCTTTTAACTCGCACCCAGATAATTTAAAGGATTTTTATCGAACCGGAGTGACGACCATCAATAACGCATCGGTTTCCAATAGTTTTTCCACAGGAAATTACCGCTTGTCTTTCACCGATCTGCGTAGCGATGGTATTATTCCCGGGGTAAATTTAGACCGGCAAACAGTGGCTACTAAATTAGCCTTTAGACCCACCGATAAAACGAAGTTCAATGCTTCTGTAAGTTATGTAAATTCGGGAAGTGACAACCGCCCTTCAAATGGCTACGGAAGTGAAAACGTAAACTATGCCTTAGTAGCTTGGGGCCCGCGCTCGTTGAATATCCAAAATATGCGCGATTATTGGCAACCTGGACTGGAAGACGTTCAGCAATATTCTTTTAACTACACGTATTTTGACAACCCTTATTTTACCTTATTGGAAAACAGAAACTCGTTTGAGCGGGATCGTGTTTTCGGAAACATTTCAGTAACGCAAGATTTTACCGAGCATTTAAGTATTTCGCTACGGTCAGGATTGGATTATTCTTCTGAAAGACGACAATTTAGACGTGCTTTTAGTAGCAACCGATTTAAAAACGGTGGCTATGCAGAACACGATGTGTTATTTAGGGACTGTCTCTTATACACATCTCCGAGCCCACGAGACCTCTCTACATCTC
>CAJXPE010000224.1 GCA_913057965.1 uncultured Marixanthomonas sp.
AGATGTAGAGAGGTCTCGTGGGCTCGGAGATGTGTATAAGAGACAGATTTGATACATTCCGGCGGATAAAAACCCAAGTTGAACATCACTTTTACTTCCAATTTGTATCTTTTTATTTAAAAGTGTCCGTCCTTGCATATCGGTAATAGTAAGGGAGGAAATTTCAGAAAATATGTTTTTATTTTTTATTGTTAATTGATTGCCTACTGGATTGGGATATAGGACAAAAGTGTCTTCATTAAACTCTGAGTTACTAAGCGGGATACTTTGTAGCGCTAATAAAGGGCCTCCATCGGGAGTGGTTGCAAATAACCCAAATTCTTGCCCATCTGAATTTTGAGAAGGATCTATAAATCCTGAGGCGATTACCGTTAAGGCAGAGCCCTGCATGTTCAACGTTTGTAATGGCGCCGAATATCTAGCTATTGTAGTAGCGCCTGTTTCATCAGTTACATCAATTACATAATCTTGAGTAGATAATTCTATGTATCCTTGAAAATCGGTATATGCCAGATTATCTACCAAAGTACCTAACCCTTGTTCGGTTTCAACAATGTCGAAAGCTGGGGAGTCTGTAGAGCCATTATGAACCAAGACTTCAACATTTGCGGGATTATCAGCATTTTCTTTGGCCATGGTAAAAGTATCAAACGAAAGCGGTGGTGCCGGATTGTATCCTGTTTCACTGGCAATGCCATTTGCAATAATTATATATGTTTCATCACTTTCAAAAACAAATGTTTCTGTAATTACGGCATCATCAACACTAGTGCTGTTGCCTGGAGCTACTGAAACTTCAGCAGGAAATCCTCCTGGCACATCCATAAATGCAGTTGCATTTCTGAAAGGGAAATTGTCAACCACTAATTCAGAGCCGAAGTATACATCTATTTCAGATAGGAGAGCATCGCTAGAGTTGTGCACGACTTGCACTCGTGCAAATTGAGAAAAGGCTACAGTTGATAGGAGTACGCTAAAACCAAGTAGTAATGTTTTTTTCATGATTGTTGTTTTTATAAATATAAGGATAAAATTATACTAAATCTTAAAAGCAGTAATCATGGTTTCTCATAGTTTATTAATAATCAATTTATTGTGTTTACCAAAAGCTTAAAAAGCTATAAGATGCTTTTTGATTAAAAGTTTATTGATCAACAATGGCAATCGGTTTTTTATCAAACCCCACCGCTACAAATGTAAAGAAGCCTGTTACGGCTTTATCCCGTTGATAACTGTACATGTCTTCCATAAAAATATCCACTTTTACCACGCAGCTACTTTTTCCCACTGAATCTACCCGAGCGATTAACTCTACGATGGTACCCTGCGGAATTGGCGTTGTAAAGTCTATTTTATCGGTAGAAACGGTTACCACACGTTTACGGGAAAAACGGGTAGCACAAATAAAAGAAGCTTCGTCCATAAGTTGTAAGGCGGTTCCGCCAAACAATGTATCGTAATGGTTAGTGGTGTTGGGGAATACGGCTTTACAAATTCGGGTTTCACTTTTTTCAATTAGGGCTTGTAAATCAGGCATAGAAAAGGTTTTTAAAGGTATTGTGTTTAGTTATCAGTTCGTTTGATAGATTTTATCTAGCTATTGTTACTTTTGTACAAAGGTAACTTCATTTATGGCAACAGATATCATTGATCGATTAAAATGGCGGTATGCGACTAAAAAGTTTGATTCAGAAAAAATACTTCCGAAGAAAACTGTAGAGCAACTAAAAGAGGCGTTCAACTTAACGGCAACTTCGTACGGACTGCAACCGGTCACGCTTGTTATTGTCAAGGATAAAAAGCTAAGGGAACAATTATTACCGCCTAGTTGGAACCAATCGCAAGTAGTAGATGCCTCGCACTTGTTTATTTTTTGTGTGGAAGAAAAGTTAAGTCCTGAATACATTCAGAAATATTTTGAACGGGTGAAAACGATACGCAACACGCCAGATAAAATTTTAAAACCATTTGAAGAGTTTTTATTGGATTCGTTTGAAGAACGATCTTCCGACGAAATAAGGACCTGGGCCACCAATCAAGCCTATTTGGCATTGGGAAATTTATTGACCGTGTGTGCCGCTGCGAATATTGATGCCTGCCCTATGGAAGGGTTTAATCCACCTGAATTTGACCGTATTTTAGGGCTGAAAGAAAAAGGACTAACTTCCGTTTTATTGCTTCCAGTAGGGTATAGGGATGAAACCGATTTTATGGCGAAGGAAAAGAAAGTGCGAAAAGATATGGACGATGTGATAATTGAGTTATAAACTTGTCTTCATTTTAAAACATAAAAAACCCGGATAGTACATCCGGGTTTTTCATTATATATAAGAGTTGAAACTTATTTTATTTCAACAACTTCAAGATCAAATGTCAGGTCTTTACCTGCAAGTGGGTGATTGGCATCTACTACAATGCTATCATCTTTCACTTCAGCTACACGTAGCTGACGCTCAGAGCCATCAGGATTTTTAGCCATAAGACCCATTCCAACTTCTGGTTTTATTTCTTTAGGAAGATTTTCATTAGAAACTTCTTGGAAAAGCTCTTTTTGAACATCACCATACGCTTCTTCTTTAGGAACATTCACTGTTTTTTTCTCGTTCACTTTCATATCAACAAGCCCTTTTTCGAAACCTGGAATAAGCATACCTTGTCCCAAAGTAATCTCTAAAGGTTCTCTTTCCAACGAACTGTCAAAAACTTGACCGTCTTCCAGCTTACCTGTGTAATGTACTCTTACTGTGTCTTTTTCCTTAACTGTACTCATAAATTTGATTTATCTAATTATCAATTGTTTATCGAGCTGCAAAACTAAGGGATAAATGCCTAAATGAAGAAGAATCCCCAACAAATCCGGCTATTTAGGATAAGCTTAACACTATTTGTTGTAGAAATGTTACTTCCACGACTTCTTCTGAAGCCGAACTGCATTTAAAATAGCTAACAAAGCAACACCTACATCGGCAAAAACTGCTTCCCACATTGTTGCGAGTCCTCCGGCACCTAGGGCTAATACAATTGCTTTTACAATAAACGCCAAGGCTATGTTTTGCCAAACAATATGTCTAGTCGAACGACCAATTTTTATTGCAGTTGCAATTTTTGAAGGATGGTCGGTCTGTATAATTACATCGGCTGTTTCAATGGCTACATCACTTCCTAGACCACCCATCGCAACGCCTACATCACTTGTGGCCAATACTGGGGCATCGTTAATACCATCACCTATAAAAGCGACCTTGATGCCAGGTTGTTGTTTTAGTTTTTCAACTTCGTTCAACTTATCTTCTGGCAACAAACCGCCTTTTACCCAATCGATTCCCAATTCTTTTGCTACTTGTTGAGTGATGGAATCTTTATCCCCGGAAAGCATAATAATTTTTGAAATTCCTGCCTTTCGAATCTTTTTAATAGCAGCGTGTGCATCTTCTTTCAATTCATCTGCAATAACCACATACCCGGCGAACTTGTTTTCAATGGCGATCAGTACAATAGATTCTACAATCGTTTCTGTCTCCGAAGGAATTTCGATATCATTAGACTGAAGCAGCGAAGCATTTCCAACCAACACCTCTTTGCCGTTTACCATTCCTTTTAGTCCTTTTCCAGCCACTTCAGAAACATTGGTTGCTTGTAATTTTACTTCTTTGTCGTTGTATGCTAAAATAGCTTTGGCAATGGGGTGGGTAGATTGTTCTTCCATAGCCATGAGATACGGCATCATTTCTGCTTCGGAAATGCTAGAAGTTTGAATTTCTTTTATTTTGAACACCCCTTTGGTAACGGTTCCGGTTTTATCCATCACCACGGTATTCACTTTTGTTACGGCATCTAAAAAGGAAGCACCTTTAAAAAGTATACCGTGTCTGGAAGCAGCGCCTAATCCACCAAAATACCCTAACGGAATGGAAATAACCAATGCACACGGACACGAAATAACCAAAAAGATCAACGCCCGGTACAACCAAACCTCAAATATATATTCTGAAACAAAAAAGTAGGGCAGTAGGGTCAGCCCAATCGCTAAGAATACGACAATGGGCGTGTACACCCGTGCAAACTTCCGAATAAATAATTCGGTCTTTGATTTTCGAGCGGTGGCATTTTGTACCAGATCTAAAATACGGGCAATGGAACTATCTTTAAACTCTTTGGTAGTTCCAATTTCAATAACACTTTCCAGATTGATGCTCCCTGCAAAAACGTCTTCCCCTTTTTTAATGGAACTCGGTTTACTTTCCCCGGTAAGTGCTGCGGTATTAACCGATGCTTTTTCAGAAAGCAATACACCATCTAATGGAATTTTCTCCCCAACACGCACTTGCACCGTTTCGCCAACTTGTACGGTATCGGGTGGTACTGAGGTAAAATCATTATTACGTTTTACTAATGCTTCATTGGGACGGACATCTAATAAGGCTTTAATGTTTCCTTTGGCTTTTTTTACAGCAGCACCCTGAAATAGTTCACCTACCGCATAAAAGAGCATTACGGCAACACCTTCGGGATATTCACCTATAGCAAACGCTCCAATAGTAGCAATGGACATCAATAAAAACTCCGTGAAAAAATCACCGTGTTGAATACTGACCCATCCTTGTTTTAAAACAGGTAGGCCAACGGGTAGATAGGCAATGAAATACCAAATAATACGAATCCAGCCAGTAAAGAAAGAAACCTCAAAATAATCTAGAAAAATTCCTATTACCAATAAGATAAAACTGAAAATAGCCGGAACATATGTTTTTAAATCTAATGCGCCCGCTTCATGATTATGACCGTCATCTTGATTGCTGTCTCTTATACACATCTGACGCTGCCGACGACTCCTTACGTGTAGAT
>CAJXPE010000225.1 GCA_913057965.1 uncultured Marixanthomonas sp.
AGCCCAAAGATGGTAGATCCCACAAAGGGCGCGCCGCCGAGGTAGATAAAAAACGCGCCGGAACAAAAGCCGGTAGCCAGCGCATACCCCCAGAACCGCGTCGAGCGCAGCAATTCGGGGTATTCCTTGAACTGCGCCAGCATGGATTTTTCTGACGGTCGCGCTGTTTCGCCCATATCCATAATCACAAGTGCCAAGATCGCCCCGCCAAGGGCGAACATGATCAAGAACGTGACGTGCCAGTCAAAGTATAGCTCAATCGCGCCACCAACAGCAGGGGCCATCATCGGCACCAGCGCCATGCCCATCGTGACATATCCCATCATCGACGCGGATTGGTCCTGAGTATAAAGATCCCGGATGACTGCCCGGCTGAGGACCATCGCGGTTGCGATCACCGCCTGCGCAACCCTGAAGCCCAGAAAAACCGCCGCATTGGGTGAAAAGACGCAGCCTAAAGTTGCCAGCATGAACAGCACAAGGCTGAAAATCATGACTTTGCGCCGCCCCAGATTGTCCGAAACCGTGCCGATAAACAGCTGCAACACTGCGGAGCACAGAAGATAGAGCGGCACAGACAACTGCATGACCGCATAATCTGTCTCAAAATATTCTGCCATCTGCGGCAGGCTGGGCAGGAAAATATTCATCACCAACGCAGACAACCCTGCCAGCAGGATCAGCGTTGCAATATGGGGTGGGGTGGTCCGGTCGAGAAAGCGAACGGTCGGACCTTGAGCGGAGTTGTCTTTCATGCATATGCAGGTAGTCCGACCCACCTGCCTTGTCCATGGTTCGTGCGATTGTTTGCGAATTTGCAATTTGCAAAATTCCTACTGAATATAATTTGCAAATATTCAGAAAGAAGCTTTCCTCTGGGCCTGCGTGCCGAATACTATGACGCAAACCAGAATGGGGACCTTCCATGAAAGATATTCTCGAACAGCTTGATGACCGACGCGCCGATGCCCGGCTGGGTGGCGGTCAGGGCCGCATTGATGCGCAGCACGGACGTGGCAAGCTTACGGCGCGCGAACGGATTGATCTGCTGCTCGATGAAGGAAGCTTTGAAGAATTCGACATGTTTGTTGCGCATCGCTGTACCGATTTTGGTATGGAAAAACAAACATATTACGGTGATGGAGTTGTAACTGGATACGGAACAATAGACAACCGACTTATTTACGTGTTTGCCCAAGATTTCACAGTGTTTGGCGGAGCATTATCTGAAACCCACGCTGAGAAAATCTGTAAAATCATGGATCACGCTTTGCGAGTAGGAGCTCCTTTAATTGGGCTTAACGATTCAGGTGGGGCTCGAATTCAAGAAGGGGTTCGTTCGTTAGGAGGTTATGCCGATATTTTTTACCGAAACGTGCAGTCTTCCGGAGTGATTCCGCAGATTTCTGCAATTATGGGGCCTTGTGCCGGTGGAGCCGTTTATTCCCCAGCGATGACTGATTTTACGATGATGGTACAAGACAGTAGCTATATGTTCGTAACGGGACCTAATGTGGTAAAAACCGTAACGAATGAGAATGTAACTTCAGAGGAATTAGGAGGCGCCCACACACACGCTACCAAAAGCGGGGTTACGCACTTTACAGCCAGTAACGATATTGTTTGCTTAGAGCAGATAAAACAGTTGTTAAGTTATTTACCACAAAACAACCAAACGCCACCAAAATCACTTCCGTATGAACTGGAGGATGAGGTGCGGGAAGAATTGGAAAGCATAGTGCCAGATTCTTCAAACAAACCGTACGATATGCACACGGTTATTGGAGGTATAATCGATAAAGATTCCTTTTTTGAAGTACATAAAGACTACGCCGATAATATTATCGTCGGCTTTGCTCGATTAGGGGGACGTAGCATTGGTATTGTAGCCAATCAGCCAATGAGCCTTGCCGGAGTTCTTGATGTGGATAGCAGTAAAAAAGGAGCACGTTTTACCCGTTTTTGCGATGCTTTTAATATCCCGTTATTAGTGTTGGTGGATGTACCAGGCTTTTTACCAGGAACCGATCAAGAATGGAACGGTATTATTTTAAACGGAGCGAAGTTGTTATATGCGTTAAGCGAAGCAACCGTTCCTAGAGTTACCGTAATTACGAGAAAAGCTTATGGAGGTGCGTACGATGTAATGAACAGTAAACACATTGGAGCCGATATGAATTATGCTTGGCCTACGGCCGAAATTGCCGTAATGGGAGCAAAAGGAGCCAGTGAGATTATTTTCAGAAAAGAAATTGCTGCTGCCGATGATCCAGAGTTGAAACTTTCAGAAAAAGAAGCCGAATATGCTGAAACCTTCGCCAACCCATTTAAAGCAGCACAACGTGGCTTTATAGACGAGGTAATTCAGCCTAAAGAAACTAGAAGAAAGCTGTTAAAAGCATTTTCTATGCTGGAAACCAAAACCGTCGAAAGACCGAAACGCAAACACGGGAACATTCCGTTGTAAAATAGTTCAATTTGGAGTTAATTTTATTAGTAAATAGCTGATGATACAGACTTGTTTTGTTAAATGTTTTTTAAAAATAGATAGATACACTATCCATAATTTTTAATTCGGAATATGTTTGGTTACCATTGTGCTTTATACATTAATAAATTAAAAAACGGAATAATGTCAAAATTAAAAGCAACAACTTTAGTATTATTTGTAACCCTATTAGGCGGCGTTTCTTTTGCGCAAGCTCAAGATAAAATAAGCGATGCTGAATTAAATAAATTTGCTAAAGCTTTTCAAGTAGTGCAAATGGAGAATCAGAAAGCACAACAAAAAATGGCAACGGTTATTTCTGACAATGGAATGGAAGTAGAGCGTTTTTCTAGTATTCAACAAGCGGCATCTAACCCGAATCAAGAAGTAGAGGCAACTGATGAAGAAATGAAAAAGCACGATATGATTATGGCTGAAATCAAGAAAATGCAGCCTGCTATTGAAGCTAAAATGGAAAAAGCAGTAGCCGATTCTGGAATAACGATAGAACGCTACCAAGCTATTGGAAGTGCTTTACAACAAGATAAAAGTTTACAACAACGTTTTCAAAGCATTATGATGAAAAGTGCTAAACAAAACTAATAAGTAAGTAAATAAATTTAAAAAGGGATATGTAACAATATCCCTTTTTTTATGCAATAAAGGCATTATTTGGTTTGTGCAGCTATGGGATTTAGCTATTTTTGTATTTGAATTTCGGGATGTAGCTTAGTCCGGTTAAAGTGCACGGCTGGGGGCCGTGAGATCGGAGGTTCGAATCCTCTCATCCCGACAGAGCCATTACCAAATGGTATCAAAAAACTGTTAATCATATGATTAACAGTTTTTTATGTTTTGTAGCATATCATAAGATTTGGTGTAAAACCACCCTATATGAGTCCGATTCGGTGACCTATTCGGTGACCTCCAAAAAAAGTTCGTATATTGTCTAAACGCTGATCTGACTTTCGTTTTCACGCACATTCTTTAACCCGAAAACGAATAAATTATGAAAAATCCAGTGACCTTTGGGACTACCTTTATCCCAAAAACAAGTAAAGCTAAAAATGGTACAGCACCACTTTATGCCCGTATCACTTTAAATAGTGAGCGTATTGAACTAAGTCTACAACGTAGAATCTCCCTTGACTTATGGGATGAACATAAGAGTCGCTTAAAAGGCAGCAGTGCTGAAAGCATTCAAGTAAATAGATCAATTGATAGGGTTTATAATAAAATCTACGAATCATTTCGTCAACTACAAGATGAAAATAAAATGCTAAGTGCACAGGCTATTAAAGCAAGATACTTAGGTATTGACGATGTGTCGAAAAAACTTTCTGATATTCTGAATTATCATAAAGTAAATATGAAAACTGTCCTTAAGCACGGAACACTTAAGAATTATGTTACTACTGAAAAATATCTATACGAGTTTTTAAAGAGTAAGTTACGGTCTGAGGATATTTACTTAAAACAAGTTAATTACGGTTTTATCGTAGATTTTGAACATTTTTTGCGAACCTATAAATCCAAAACTCATCGTCCTACTCCATCTAATAATGGTGTTATGAAACATTTGTAGCGGTTAAAGAAGCTCTTCAATTTGGCACAAAGGCTAGAATGGATTCAAAAAGATCCTTTTACCAAATTTAAATTAAAATTCACAAAGGTAGAGCGTGAATTTTTAGATGAATTGGAGTTAGAAAGAATTATCAATTTGGAAACTAAAAAAGCTACCTTAGCCAAAACTCGTGATATATTTATTTTCTCTTGTTACACAGGCTTATGCTATATTGATGTAAAACATCTTACCAAAGACCAGTTAGTACGTGGAATAGATGGGAATCAGTGGATACACACCGCAAGAGAAAAGACAGCTACTCCCGTAAAAATTCCTATTCTTCCAAAAGCACAAGAAATCTTGTTTAATTATAAAGTACAGGAAAAAACAACAGGTTTATTATTACCTGTTTATTCCAACCAAAAAATAAATCAATATTTAAAAGAGATTGCTAGAATATTAAACATTAAAAAGAAATTAACCTTTCATATAGCACGGCATACGTTTGCTACGACGGTAACTCTTTCTAACGGTGTTCCTATAGAAACGGTTTCAAAGCTTTTAGGACATACTAAATTATCTACTACACAAATTTATGCACGTGTGGTAGAGAGAAAAGTTAGTGACGATATGGAGGAGTTAAAAAATCGATTATTAAATTCTACAAACTCTTTAAGTTCAAAAGAAAATTAAATATAGTACCTGTCTCTTATACACATCTCCGAGCC
>CAJXPE010000226.1 GCA_913057965.1 uncultured Marixanthomonas sp.
ATGTAGAGAGGTCTCGTGGGCTCGGAGATGTGTATAAGAGACAGCTCCTTAGCAAGGAGGGGAGAGGAAAAATCATAACTTTTTTTCAAGAGATTTCCAGCCGCCACCATTAATCGCCTCAATGCCGTTGTTGTTTAATGTTTTTGCAGCATTGCCACTACGAACACCGCTGGCACAGCAAGTAATTACAGGTTTATTCCACGCTTTAATTTCTGAAATTTTAGCGTCAATTTTATTTACGGGAATATGTTTTGAACCCGAAATAGCGCCAGCATCGTATTCTTTCTGTGTGCGAACATCTAAGATTACAGCATCGCGATTTTTAAAATCTTGAATTTTCTTATTGTTACTTCCGAATAAAAAATCTAATACTCCCATACGTTAGTTGCTTACTTGTTTGGTGTTCTTTTCAATTAATAATAATCCGTCGTTAATTAAATGAGCCACGTTCGGGCGTTCTTTTTTAAGTGCTAACAAATGTTTCAGCACTTTTTCAGAAAAAGTACCATCTTCCGAAGCGATTAACTCATATATTTCCAAAGGAAGCAACCAGTCTTTTGTAAACTCTTTTTCAATAGTTTCAAAAATGGTTTTTAATTCAGGTAGTTGTTCTTCAAAAGAAGTATTTTCTTCATTATTCCGAAATAACCGTACTCGTTTGTATAAATCATTCAATTTTAATTCTTTTTCAGAAAGTTTAGAACGATTAGTTGCTGTTTCGCTCAATTTATGAAACGAAATAGGGAAGGACAAATAATCGGCTGCGCCTGCAAAAGCAGAAACAATTTCTTTGCCTACGGCCATATCAAAATCGCCCATTTCTGGGGTAAACAATACTTCATCTTTGTAAGTAACGGTGCAATTGGTAAACTGAATGAGCATCAATTCGCCACGTAGATTTCGCATTCCAGTAACATTCAAACCTTCTACTGTTATGCCACTTTCAAACTCGAAAGCAATGGGTTTGCCATCATAAAAATTATAAGCTTGTAAATCACGAGGTCCCATATTTTCTATGGCGAGATTAATTTTTTTCAATTTTCCCAGTGGTGATCTAAAACCATTGGTATGACGGCTAATTCCGTGACCAATGACTTCTTTTTCTCGGTACGCGAGCGCTGTTTCGCCTTCCGTTTCAAAATAGACAACTTCATTATCCTCGTTTTGAATCATTTGCGTAAAATGACCGCTCACTTGCAAACCGGTACTCAATTCTATTGTACCAATTTGTTTAGAATTTATCAGTTTTTTTAATCCGCGCCAACCACCTTTTCTTATGGCCATCGTATTTGCAAACTCCTCCAAAACTTCTTGCAAGTATGCAAAATCTGGTGTTACATACAATTGCGGTTGCGGTTTGGTAATATCAAATTCTTGATACGTGGCATCAATGGAGTAAGGTATCTTCTTC
Organism: uncultured Marixanthomonas sp.; assembly: GCA_913057965.1. Lineage (GTDB taxonomy): Bacteria > Bacteroidota > Bacteroidia > Flavobacteriales > Flavobacteriaceae > Marixanthomonas. The sequence goes on from CAJXPE010000226.1 coordinate 1,412, forward strand.
ACTTCATCTTTCATACACCACGTACTTTCCCCAATGGAAGACAGCAGACCGGCGCCATAAATTTTAGGGGTTTCAACAGTGCCTACAAGTCCGTACTCGACGGTCCACCAATGTAAATTTCGTATAAGTGCAATTTCTGACGGTTCTACTTTTTTATGTTGAAGTTTTTCTACCCGTTCTTCAGCAGCTTGTATAATGGTTTCTGAAATACCATCGGCTTCCTTTAAAATGGAAAGCTCTCGTACGGCTTCGTACATTTCCATATCATGCGCGCTTGAAATGGCTTTTGCACCCACTTCCCCAAAGCGACGTAAATATTCGGCATAATCAGGACTGGCAATAATAGGTGCATGTCCAGCTCCTTCGTGAATGATATCGGGTGCAGGGGTGTATTCAATATTTTCAAGTTGACGAATATCGCTGGCGATAACCAATACTTTATACGCCTGAAATTCCATAAAGGCATTCGGCGGAATAAAGCCATCCACTGCAACAGCTGCCCATCCAATTTCTTTTAAAATACGGTTCATGCCGTACATAGAAGGAATGGTGTCTATGGAAATCCCCGTTTTGTTAAGCCCGTCCAAATAGCTTTCGTGAGCCACTTGACTTAAATAATCTACGTTTTTGCGCATAACGTATCGCCAAACCGCTTGGTTTATGGGTGTGTATAGATCGTAATCCTGAGGTTTTATGTACTGCTTTAAATGCGGTGGTAACCTATCCAGTAATTCGTTTGTTTCAATGCGCTGTTCCATAGTGGGTCAAAAATAACGAAATTAGAAATACTTAAGCCGTAAATACTAATACCTTATAATAGATTTATGAAGGAGTTTGTAAAATCTGTATCTTGCAGAATACTATGAAACCCGCTTCTAGAAAAACCGAAATAATCACCACAGCTTCCCGTCTTTTTAAAGAAAAGGGCTACAATGCTGTTTCCATGCGCGATATTGCGCAAGCTATGGGGATAAAGGCTTCTAGTTTATATAATCATATTTCGGGCAAACAAGAAATCCTTTCAACTTTAATATTGACAGTGGCTCGCGAGTTTACCAATGGAATGGAACAAGTGCTTTCAAAAAAGCTGAATTCCTTACAAAAGATTGAAAAGATCATTGAGTTTCATATTGATATTACCGTTACCTATTCTGAAGCGTTAGCGGCGTTAAACAACGATTGGATGCATCTTCAAGATGACGATTTAAAGCAATTTGTGACGATGCGAGATGATTATGAAGAAAATGTCCGGATTATAATAAAAGAAGGAATCAAAGCCGGAGAAATAGCACCTAGACATCCTGAAGTTATTTTGTTTTCCATGCTTTCAACATTGCGAACCCTTTATCTGTGGTATGAAAAAAGAGGGAAGCTGGATGTAAACATATTAAAACGGGATATGGTTGCCGTTCTTTTAAAAGGGATTGTATAGATTGCCATTAATAGAAGATCCGTATTTTTGCAGCTATGCAACCCAATAATTTTACTACAGAATTCTTCGGAATAGGAATCCAAAACGGTAAAACCCCTGAAAATTTAGGCGTGCTTTGGCGAACTGCCCAAAATATGGGCGCTAGTTTTATTTTTACCATTGGTAATAGATACGCCAATCAATCCAGCGATACGCATAATGCTGTAAAATCGCTTCCATACTTTCATTATAAAACGTTTGAAGATTTCTACAAACACTTGCCAAAAGGCTGTCGCATTGTTGGGGTTGAGAAAACGGATAAAGCCGTTTCCTTAGAAAATTTTAAACATCCGAAACGCTGTGTCTATTTACTGGGAGCCGAAGATCATGGATTGTCCAACCAAGCGATTGAAAAGTCACATTTTTTAGTTCAATTCCCTTCAGAAAAGAGTTTAAACGTTGCCGTTGCTGGTAGTATTATTTTATACGATAGAGGCCGTAATAAGCCAAAAGTTTAGTATATTCATAAGTCGTGACCGACTTAGGTATGAGAACGCTTCGCTGTTAAATATTAGATGTGAGAATTCATTATAAAATTTGAAAACTCTCATTTTTCAAAAATTATTTAGCAATTAGACTGAAGAATAAAATTTCAAAATAAAGCAAGTATAATTTTAAAAGATACCCGTCTGGGCGGGCAATACTAACTATGAGTAGAGGATTTGTAAGAGAAGGCGACCAGGAAGAACCGCCTATGATTCCACCACGGGCGGCTTTGCCCGAAGGAGTGGTTAATTATGTTACGCCAAATGGTATGGAGCAATTAGTACAAGAAAGAGATGCATTACAAACTGAAATTAAAGAGTTAACCATCACCGATGAACGAGAACGAAGACGAGCACTTGCTGTTATTGAAGGAAAGCTTACGTTGTTGAATGAGCGTATTCACTCAGCTCGGGTGTTAAACCCAAAAGACCAAGCTAAAGATGAGGTTCGTTTTGGTGCTACGGTGAGACTTCGGAATATGAATACAAATACTAAACAGCAATTTACAATAGTCGGAGTTGATGAAGCTGATGTAACGAAAAGTAAAATTGCATTTGTCGCACCAATTGCCAGAGCGGTTACCGGTGCGAAGGTTAATGATACAGTAGATTTTAAGTTAGGAAATGAAGTTCGCAAGTTAAAAATACGTAGTATTTCATATACATAAAAAAAAGCTTTGTAGACATTACAAAGCTTTTTTCAGTTTCTTAAATTTGTTTATTGCTCAAACGGAATAAATTCAAAATTTTGTCCGCCAACAGATGCTTCAACGCTTAAACCAGCTTTAGGCATCGTAAATACGGCAACTCCCTCTCTGTAATCAGCATTTAAGGAAGCCCCATCTTTAACCAAAACAGCCGAAACTTTTGCCGATAGTTCAAAATCGTCATCTTTAAAACGCTCTAACGCTTTATTGCTGTTAAAAAGAATTGCTTCTCGATACGCTTCTCCACCAATTTGAGCACCTACGTCTACTTTTTTCATTTTAGCCATTCCAATAAGTTGTCCGTTTTCATAAACAGCTCCATTACCAGAGGCACCGCCAACTATAAAAGCCCCTTCCCCTACATTAGGAAAGATTACATAGGCGTCTGCTTCAGCAAAATATTTTGCCATTGCTTTGTTTTTGATAATAAATGCCTCTTTTGCTTTTTCAGCATCTTTTATTACTTCACGGTCTTTGTCATTTTGTGCAAATAGCGTTAAACTAAAACACATTAGTAATACGAGTAATAGATTATTCTTTTTCATAATTAGGTTTTTTTGTTATTAGACCATAAATTTAGCTGTCTCTTATACACATCTCCGAGCCCAC
>CAJXPE010000227.1 GCA_913057965.1 uncultured Marixanthomonas sp.
CGAGATGTAGAGAGGTCTCGTGGGCTCGGAGATGTGTATAAGAGACAGCTTTTAGATGGCTTGGCGGCTATTCAGTTTTTATTTCAAGGTAAATTTCAACATATCGGTGCAATTTTAAAAGCACACTTAAGTTTTTACAAATTGTTCTATATATTTCTGAAAAAGAGGAAAATATGGGCTTCAAAATTCAAATATTATTCCATAAAATCTGTTGTTTGGTCATATTTTGCCCAAAATAAACGCCGTTTTAACGACCTGTGATAAATTTTACTTAAAGTATTGTTAATCGTTATTACGCTACTCATCCTTTTGATAATTTTGAGTAACAATTAAACAACTATAATTATGAAAAAAATATTGATTCTAGCAGTTTGTTCTGGACTTTTCTTTACATCGTGTGTTTCTAAAAAGAAATATGCTGATTTACAAGACAAGCAAGAAAAAACACAAGACTTATTAAACACTGCAACCGTTAAATTAAACGATTGTCTTTCTGAAAAATCAGGTTTAGAAGCTTCTAACAATTCCTTAAAAAGTCAGGTAGCTTCATTGAATGCTACTAATGGTGATTTAATAAAACAAATTGGAGACTTTACAGACCTAACTAAAAAAGGTGCTTCAAACCTAGAGAAATCATTAGAAAGTTTAAAAGAAAAAGACCTTACTATCCGTAAGTTACAAGATGCTGTTACGCGTCGTGATTCTGTAAATCTTGCTTTAGTACAAAGTTTAAAAGGTGCTATTGGAAACTTAGATGATGAGGATATTCAAATTAGCGTTGAAAAAGGAGTAGTTTATGTGAATATTTCAGATAAATTATTATTCCGTAGCGGAAGTTACCAAATTACAAGTAAAGCTCGTGAAGTGTTAGGTAAAGTAGCTACCGTAGTTAAAAACAAACCAGACTTTGAGTTTTTAGTTGAAGGTCACACAGATACCGATCCTATTAGTACAGGTTGTATTAAAGACAACTGGGATTTAAGTGTACTTCGTGCAACAGCTGTAGTTAGAACATTACAAGACGACTTTGGTGTCGCACCAGCTCGTATGACAGCCGGAGGACGTAGTGAGTATATTCCAATTGCTGATAATGCAACTTCAGATGGAAAAGCTAAAAACCGTAGAACACGTATAGTAGTATTACCTAAAATCGATCAATTTTATAATATGATTGAAGAAGGATTAAAAGATCCAAAAATTAACTAAGATTCTAAAATCTTAAAATAATTTAAAACCCGGCAACTCGCCGGGTTTTTTTAGCTACATTAGTAATAGTAATGGAAACTGAAGGAAACATAATTGAAAAGTTTTATCAAGCGTTTGAGCATTTAGATGCGGAACGTATGGTAGAGTGCTACCACGACGATATTACTTTTGAAGATCCTGCTTTTGGTGTATTGCGAGGCAATAAGGCTAAAAATATGTGGCGTATGCTCTGTAATTCTCAACAAGGGAAAGATTTTAAAATAAAAACATCTCATATTGATTATACTCCCGAGAAAGGAACTGCACATTGGGAAGCCTACTATACTTTTGGAAAAAAAGATAGAAAAGTACACAATGTAATCAATGCTGAATTTAAGTTTAAAGATGGTAAAATTATAAATCATCTAGATCGTTTTAATCTTTATAAATGGTCAAAACAATCTATGGGAATGCAAGGATTTTTATTGGGGTGGACTGCTTTATTTAAGAAGAACCTAAACAAACAAACCAATATGCGCCTCTCACAATTTGAAGAAAAAAACCAAAAATAATATCACATGGAACCTATAACCACAAATTGGTCTCGGGAAGAATTAAAAGCCTATATTTTATTATACTGTGCACACGCAGACTTTATTGAAACCCAAGAAGAAGTGGATTACATAGAGTCAAAAGTTAACGAGGTAGACTATAAAAAAATCCACGAGGAGTTTGATAGGGATAGTGATTATGAGAGCATCCAAAAAATTGAATACACCATTGAAAAATACAACTACTCTAAGGAAGAAATACACGATCTTTTTATGCGCATAAAAGAGTTGTTTTATTTAGATGGAGAATATAGTGCTGCCGAACAAAGTATCTTTATCGGGTTAAAGCATTTGTTGGGCGAAGATTAAATTTCTAAGCTTCCTTTACCTTCCCTAATCAATACAGGTTCATCGCCCGTTAAATCAATTACCGTTGAGGGTGTATTATCACCATAGCCACCATCGACAACAACATCCACAAGCTTTTCCCACTTTTCAAAAATAAGTTCCGGATCTGTTGTGTATTCAATCACTTCATCTTCATCTTTTATAGAGGTGGAAACAATTGGATTGCCTAATTCCCTTACAATAGCACGAGTTATATTATTATTGGGCACCCGAATACCTACTTCTTTTTTCTTTTTAAAAACCGTCGGTAAATTGTTATTTCCTGGTAGAATAAACGTATAAGGTCCTGGCAAAGCACGTTTTAAAATTTTAAAAGTAGATGTGTTTATTTGCCGAACATAGTCTGAAAGGTTACTTAAATCCTCACAAACAAACGAGAAATTTGCTTTTTCAAGTTTTACCCCTTTTAATTGTGCTACTCGCTCTAATGCTCTATTGTTAGTAATATCGCAACCCAAAGCATACACAGTGTCACTGGGATAAATAACCAAGCCTCCATCCCTGATTATTTTTACAATCTTTTTAACCTCTTTAGGATTGGGATTCTCTTCGTACAATTTTATAAATTCTGCCATAGCTACTTTTTTAAGGGTATATTAAAGATACTTTTAATCTTTTTATATTCAAAAAAAGGTTTCAGTATATGTACCATTTTTCTGTTCTCTTACTATTTCGATACAATACTATTTCATAAAAGAACGTTGTAGCACGTATATAATAGAACTATTAATGAAAAAAAGCTTTCTTACCCTAGTAATATTTTCAATTAGCTTGTTTTTAACAGCCTGTAGTGAGGAGAATACCCCTGTAGTTGAAAACAACGACCAACCCTTAGCTGAAAAAACAGCATTAAATGTTTCGTATGGTGAAAATCCACAACAAGTGTATGATTTGTATCTACCCGAGGGAAGAACTTCAGAAAAAACGAAAGTAATTATACTTATTCACGGTGGTGGCTGGATTGAAGGCGACAAAGAAGACATGAGCGCTTACATTCCTATTCTAAAAGAGAAACACCCTAACCACGCTATTGTCAATATAAATTATGTTTTGGCCAATCCACCGTCAGTACCGGCGTTTCCTAATCAATTTTTAGATGTAGAACGTGTCATCAACAAGTTAACTGAAGATAGTGAAGAACTACAAATACTTCCCGAATTTGGCTTAATTGGAGCCAGTGCCGGTGCCCATATAGCGTTGCAATATGATTATGTATATGATACAGATGATAAGGTAAAAATGGTTTGTGATATCGTCGGACCAACAGATTTTACGGACCCATTTTATACTGAAAATCCAAATTTTCAACTTTTGCTAAATGCTTTGGTAGATGAATCTGCCTATTCTGAAAACAGCAATATCGCTGAACTTATAAGTCCTGCGTTACAAGTAACCGAAAATAGTAGTCCTACTATCCTATTTTATGGTGATGAAGATCCATTGGTTCCTTTGAGCAATGGTGAAAAACTTCACAATGAACTAACAGCCAATATGGTTACTAACAGCTTTACTGTCTATAATGGTGGCCATGGCAATTGGAGTGACTCTTCAAATATAGATTTGCAACTACAGTTAAACACGTTTATAAACGAGCATCTACCTATTTCAGAGTAAAATTATAATAAAAGATAAGCCCAAGAGAATTACTAAGTTAAGAAGAAATCACTTCTAGTTTTGCAAACCGGAGCAACAGTTTTTTAAGTCCTCCATTTTCAAACTGTATTTCTGCTTTCGTGTCGGCACCTTTCCCTTCAATGGATAAAATTTTTCCTTTTCCAAAACGTACATGTTCCACTAATGTCCCCACATTAAGATTTGCTTCATTGGGGTCAAAATTCTTGTTGGTATCGCTTGAAACCGGCTTTAATCGTCTAAGCTTACGAAGTTGTTCTTCTGTTGGACCTTTTTTAGGTGGTGTTCCTGATTTTGGTTTATTTAACCGCAGTTTACTCTTATCAACCTCATCAAAAATATCGGCATCGATGAGCGGTTTAAAGCGGTTTTCGGTTTTTGGCGTTAGGTATTCTAAAAAGCTTTCATCAATCTCTTCTATAAATCGGCTAGGCTCTGCATCAATCAATTTTCCCCAACGATACCTAGATTGTGTATACGTTAAATAAGCTTGTTTTTCAGCTCGTGTAAGGGCTACATAAAATAAACGTCGCTCTTCTTCCAATTCGGCGCGGCTATTCATGTTCATTCCGCTAGGGAATAAATCTTCTTCCATACCCACAATATAAACGTACGGAAACTCCAATCCTTTAGCTAAGTGAACCGTCATTAGAGCCACCCTATCATCATCGCCTTTATCGTTATCCAAATCGGTTGCCAAGGCTACATCTTCTAAAAATTCAGCTAAAGATCCAGTAGTATCGGCCAGTTCTTTTTGTTCTTCCACAAAATCACTCATCCCGTTGAGTAATTCTTCAATATTTTCAATACGAGCAATTCCTTCAGGAGTCCCGTCTTTTTTTAATTCTTGTAATAAAC
>CAJXPE010000228.1 GCA_913057965.1 uncultured Marixanthomonas sp.
GATCTACACGTAAGGAGTCGTCGGCAGCGTCAGATGTGTATAAGAGACAGTCGCTTTCCTCTCCTGAAACAGTCTCTTCATCTACAACGTCTAGCTGTTCTGTAGGAACTTCTTTTGGAGGGTCATATGGCAGTGCATCTAATGTATTAATTTCAAGTACTTTTTCTTTCGTTAGTTGATTCCCTAACGCCGTTATCCCTTTAATTGCTATAAACTCTTCTAGATTTAACTCTAAATTCTCTTCTCGTTCTTTTCCGCGTTGTTTTACAAAAACTACTTCGGCCATAGGGCGGAAATCTGTAAAAATCTTTTCAAGATAGGATTTAGGGTGTTCTGAAACAATAACCTCTTCCCTATCTGGATTTTCAATTAAAAAGCGTTTTACATAAAATAATTCCTTCTCTCCTTCCCAATAGATTGCTGAAAGTGGTTTTTTAGGATTCCACTTTTCAAGAACAATCATATCATCATCAAAACGTAACGTAAGTTCCGGCACTACTGTTTTTACCACTCCATCTTGATTAACAATTAAAAGTCGATCTTCACTTCTAAATTCTCCCAAGAGTTCGCCTCGTCCGTCCATGTTAAGCCGTTTTACAGTTTCGTCAAACCAAATTTTACGGGGTTTTAAGGTAGACAGTCCTTTTTCTTTTAGCTCAACACGTTTAACAGGATGTTTCGTTACAATGTTTCCTTTCGAGTTTCGTCCTTTTACATTTTGATCAGCAAAATCGAGGTCAAATTTCAATTTTTTAATGTTTCCTTTTTGCCGTAAAAGAATAGTGACTACTTCAGCTTCACCATTGGGGTTTGCCGTAAAATATAGCACTTTACTTCCTTTGGTTCCTTGCGTTAAGTCGTAATCTCTGTCTCGTGTCATAGAAGTAACCGAAAACCGCTTTACATACGTGGTTCCACTTTTTCCATCTCGATAAATCATATTGTAAATACGGCGTTTGTCCTTCTTCTTAAAAACAGCAACATGGATAATATTCTTACCAATAAAGGTTTTTGTATCAACCTTAGTAACCATCATTTTTCCTTCTTCAGTAAATACGATAATGTCGTCAATATCACTACAATCAGTTACATATTCATCACGGCGAAGGCTCGTTCCAATAAAGCCCTCTTCTCTATTTACATATAGTTTTGTATTTCGTATTACAACTTTTGTGGCTTCAATATCTTCGAAAACGCGAATCTCCGTTTTACGCTCTTTTCCTTCGCCATAATCCTTTTTCAGTCGCTTAAAGTAATCTATTGCATATTCAATTAGGTTTTCTAAGTGATGCTTTATTTCAGCGATGTTATCTTCTAGGGCATCAATTTTTTGTTGTGCTTTATCAATATCGAATTTAGAAATACGTTTAATTCTAATTTCGGTTAACCGCACGATATCCTCTTCGGTCACGGCACGTTTTAAATGTTTGATATGTGGTTGAAGTCCTTTGTCAATCGCTTTAATGACACCTTCCCAAGTTTCTTCTTCTTCAATATCACGATAAATTCTATTTTCAATAAAAATACGTTCTAAGGAAGCAAAGTGCCATTGTTCTTCATATTCGTCGAGTTTAATTTCCAACTCGCTTTTAAGCAGTTCTACTGTTCTATCGGTTGAACGACGTAACATTTCAGAAACCCCCACAAATAGCGGTTTATTATCCTCAATAACACATCCTAAAGGGGAAACAGAATTTTCACAATTGGTAAAGGCATACAGCGCATCAATTGTTTTATCGGGCGAAATACCGCTTGGTATATGCACTAATATTTCAACTTCGGCAGCAGTATTATCTTCAATTTTTTTGACTTTTATCTTGCCTTTTTCATTTGCTTTTAAAATGGAGTCAATTAAAGAAGTTGTTGTCGTTGCATACGGTATTTCGGTTATAACCAAAATGTTTTTGTCATACTGACTAATTTTTGCACGACTGCGAATTTTGCCACCACGCACACCATCTTTATAGTCGGTGGCATCCATAATTCCACCTGTTGGAAAATCAGGAACTAATTGAAAACGTTTTCCTTGTAGGTGTTTAATTGAAGCATCGATTAACTCTATAAAATTATGTGGCAGTACTTTTGTAGAGAGTCCAACTGCAATCCCCTCGGCTCCTTGCGCCAATAATAACGGGAACATAACAGGTAAATTAATCGGCTCTTTTTTCCGACCATCGTAAGAAGCTTGCCACCCGGTTATTTTTGGGTTATAGACTACATCTAAAGCAAATTTTGATAATCGTGCTTCAATATATCGTGAAGCCGCTGCTCGGTCGCCTGTTAAAATATTCCCCCAGTTACCTTGTGTGTCAATTAATAAATCTTTTTGTCCTATCTGCACCATCGCATCTGCAATACTGGCATCCCCGTGTGGGTGATACTGCATGGTGTGTCCTACAATATTGGCAACTTTATTATAACGCCCATCATCCAAATCTTTCATGGAATGCATAATACGGCGTTGCACTGGTTTAAAACCGTCCTCAATAGCTGGTACAGCACGTTCTAAAATTACATAACTGGCATAATCTAAAAACCAGTCACGATACATACCGGTGACTTTAGTGATGGTTTCACTGTTTTCGGTTGTTTCTTCCTGCGAGTTTAATTCTTCTTCGTTGTTGAGTTCTTCACTCATAAGTTAGATTGCTATTTCCTTTGGTAGTTATTTATATATAAATCTGGCTTATAATTTTTTAAATGGTCAAGTTTAAACTGCTGGTTCAATTTCATCCAGTTCAACTTTTAGGTTTTCAATAATGAATTCCTGCCGGTCTGGGGTGTTTTTCCCCATATAAAACTTAAGCAATTCGTCAATACTCATTGCTTTATCTAGCATGACAGGGTCTAACCGAATGTTATCTCCAATAAAGTGCTGAAATTCATCTGGTGAGATTTCACCCAATCCTTTAAATCGGGTTGTTTCAGGTTTGGGTTTTAATTTTTCAAGAGCATTTCTCTTTTCTTCTGGAGAATAACAATAAATAGTTTCTTTTTTATTTCGAACCCTAAATAACGGCGTTTGCAGAATATACAAATGTCCATTTTTTATTAATTCAGGGAAAAACTGAAGAAAAAAGGTGATTAACAATAAGCGAATGTGCATTCCATCTACATCGGCATCCGTTGCAATTACAATGTTGTTATACCGAAGATCTTCCATCGAGTCTTCAATGTTCAGTGCAGCTTGCAATAGATTAAACTCTTCGTTTTCATACACAATCTTTTTGCTCATGTTATAGCTATTGAGCGGTTTCCCTCGCAATGAAAAAACTGCCTGTGTGTTTACATCACGGCTTTTCGTAATACTACCACTCGCCGAGTCTCCCTCCGTTATAAACAGTGTGGTTTCTAGACGGCGTTCTTTTTTCATATCGCCCAAATGTACTCGACAATCCCGTAGTTTTTTGTTGTGAAGGCTTGCTTTTTTTGCACGATCGCGTGCTAACTTTCGAATCCCTTTTAAATCTTTACGTTCTCGCTCGGCTTGAATTATTTTTCGCTGAATTGCCTCAGCCACTTCTGGGTTTTTATGAAGGTAATTATCTAAATATTTTTTTATGAAATCATTGATGTAAGTCCTTACGGTTGGCAAATCCCCTCCCATATCGGTAGAACCTAATTTTGTTTTGGTCTGGCTTTCAAAAACAGGTTCCATAACCTTAATGCTAATGGCAGAAACAATCGATTTTCGAACGTCGCTCGATTCGTAGTTTTTACCATAAAATTCTCGTACTGTCTTTACAATACTTTCTCTAAAAGCTGATTGGTGTGTTCCGCCTTGCGTAGTGTTTTGTCCATTTACAAAACTGTGATATTCCTCACTATATTGAGTTTTGCTGTGGGTGAGCGCCACTTCAATATCTTCTCCTTTTAAATGAATAATAGGATACAGCATGTCTTCTTTAGACATTTTATCTTCAAGTAAATCTTTTAAACCGTTTTCAGATTTAAATTTTTCGCCGTTAAAATCTATCGTAAGTCCCGGGTTGAGATATACGTAGTTTTTCAACATTTTTTCTACGTACTCATTCCTATATTTAAAATTTTTGAAAATCTCTTCATCTGGAATAAAATCAATACGGGTTCCTTTTCGTTTACTCGACTCTTCAATATCGGCACTATTTTTAAGCTCCCCTAATTGAAATTCGGCAACTTTCATGTTTCCTTCTCGAACCGACTGTACTTTAAAAGATGCAGAAAGTGCGTTAACCGCTTTGGTACCTACACCATTTAATCCCACAGATTTTTTAAACGCACGGCTGTCGTATTTTCCACCGGTGTTCATTTTTGAAACAACATCCACAACTTTACCCAAAGGAATACCACGACCATAATCACGAACGCGTACCTCTTTGTCTTTTATGCGGACTTCAATCGTTTTACCGGCCCCCATAACAAACTCGTCGATACAGTTGTCTATCACCTCTTTAAGTAATATATAAATACCATCATCTGGCGATGAACCATCACCTAACTTTCCAATGTACATACCAGGACGCATACGAATATGCTCCTTCCAGTCTAACGACCTAATATTATCCTGTCTCTTATACACATCTCCGAGCCCACGAGACCTCTCTACA
>CAJXPE010000229.1 GCA_913057965.1 uncultured Marixanthomonas sp.
ACACGTAAGGAGTCGTCGGCAGCGTCAGATGTGTATAAGAGACAGCAAGAATATCATCTTCTCGCATGATAAGATAATCTTTCCCCTCATACTTTAGATCCGTACCAGAGTACTTTCCGTAAAGCACGGTGTCGCCTTTTTTAACAGTCATTTCATGATCTTTTTTACCGTTACCAACTGCTATTACGGTACCTTTTTGTGGTTTTTCTTTTGCAGAATCAGGAATGATAATGCCACTTGCGGTTTTTGTTTCTGCCTCTTGTGGCTCTACCAAAACACGATCTGAAAGGGGTTGAATCTTTACTGCCATATAATTTTTATTTATACTTCTGTAAAACAGAAGCTTGTTAGAATTTTTTATTTGTTTTTCGTGAATAAATAGGCAGAAACTGTGCCACTGGGTTTATAGCTGACACATTGAAACAAACAATGCCAGCTTGGCAGAAAAGAAAAAATAAAAAGATTTAAAAATCAATCACTGAAAAAGAAAATTCGAGATTAATGTCTTCTTTGGCTGCGCCACCATTATCACTGTCGCCTATATTAACTTTAAAGCCAGTTGTCTGTCGATCATAATAACTAATACCTGGATCATCATAGTCACAATCTGCAATATCCATACAATCTATGGTAGAAAGGTTGATTATATAATTTTTTGAATCCCTTGCAGTGTCAAATGTGATTTGATAGTCTCCCTTTCCATTAGCATCAACACTGATTGGAACGCGAGAAACTGTTGCTCCAGTAATTTTTAAAGAAGTGCCATCGGCTTTCACCAATCCTGCTGCTACAATTTGAGGGATGCCTGTTATGGGTTGCCAAGTTGCGGTACCATTGACATCTGAAGTCATTACTTTACCAGCTGCTTGAGTGCCATCTACGTACCTCAATTTGCCATTTATTTGAAGTTTCTCTTGAGGGTCGTTTGTTCCAATCCCGACTTTTTGATTTTTGCCAATAATTATGGTATTGGGCTGATATGCATTTACTGAATCTCCCAATGCAACTGAATTATCATCGGCTTTAGAGCCATTACCTATGGCTATTGAGTTGTCACCGTAGGCGTTAGCTTTATTGCCAATGGCTACCGCATTTATTGCGGCTCCAGTATCATCACCTAATGAGATTGAGTAATCACCGAACGCATTCGCCATCATCCCAATCCCTATACTATTAACTTGAGCCTCACTTGATGAGCCAATAGCGATTCCATATTGATCATACACTTTTGATTGGCTTCCTATGGCAATTGCACCAATCTCTGACGCTAAAGTATATCTTCCAATGGCTATAGCATCAATTTGTGAAGCATTAGAGCCTCTTCCGATGGCCATAGCGTCGGTTTGAGAAGCTTTAGCACCTGTTCCTATAGCTGTTGAATTCTTGAATGAAGCAGTTGCTTTACCAGTTAAGCCAGGTCCAATAGTGCCTTGGCCACCGATTGCAATCGATTTTTCTCCAGATGCCGTTGAATAACCCACTGCTATAGCAGATACTCCAGTAGCTTCAGATGCACTTCCAATGGCTGTAGCAGCAGAATTACTAGCTTTTGCTGTTTGTCCAAAAGCCAGAGCGCTACTACCTGAGGCTTTAGCTTCATACCCAAATGCTAATGCATTGTTTGCAGATGCAATGCTTTCATAACCAATAGCAACAGAGGCTTCATTCAATGCTTTTGAGTTAGATCCTATCGCTGTAGCACTTTGTCCAGTAGCCTCGGAATCGGGACCAAAAGCCGAAGCTTTCGTCCCTGCTTTGCTCAGGTTGCCAACACTTACAGCACTCACTCCCGATGCTATAGCTCTGCTTCCAATTGAAATTGCAGAATTATTTAAAGCTTGACTTGAGGTGCCAATTGTGATAGAGTTGTCATTTTCCGTTTTAATAGGTCCCCATAATAAACGTGTTACCCCAATAGCTATGTTACCATTGGTTTCTGTACTTCCATCCCCAATTTCAATACCTTTATTAAAAGCTAATTGTCCATCTGGTGTAAAACTAAATTGCGGGGTGTTATTCGTGTAAATTTTAATGGGTTTATTGTTCGTAGTCCCAAAAAAGTCAGTGTCTTTTACATCATTCCCATCAAGTTCCCAGCCTTCGCCTGTATTGGCACCGGTATTAATGGCGACCCAATCAGGAATGGTTTGATCCCAATACAGAAAACCGGGTTCAAAACCACCGTTAGCAGTGGTAAGGTAAATCAACATACCATTTTGGGCAGCAGTAGGGCTGGGGTTCGGTAACTTGCTTAATCTTGGAATGAGCAAGCCATCCGTGTTAGAAGGGCTTGCTGCGTATTTTGCGGTGATATCCAGCGTAGCTTTTGGGTCGGTATTGTTAATACCTATTTGGGCATTAAGGGAAATATAAAAAAAAGAAAATAATAAAAAGTAATAGTTTTTCATAAAAAGGGGCTGTAAATGATGCATGCAATATAATATTTATAAATAATATGGCAAAACTTTGCTTATTTGCTAATTCTATTCACATATTAATTTCATTAAATATTTGAAAAACAATAATATAAGTCGCTTTTATTTATGTGTTTTATGAATAAGTATAGCTTTTTAAAAACAGAGCATAAAAAAATGCCAGCTTAGAAAGAGCTGGCATTAAAATATTATATAAATAAAGTTTTTTAGTTCTCTTCTCCTGATGTGTCTGTGTTTGTATCTGCATCAGTTGCAGTTGGATCTAACATTGGAGTTTCAATAGTCTCATCACCAAAAGTATCGGTAGGTGTAACTCCGCTTCCGCCCATGATAGGGATATTGCTCAATAGAATTAAAGCCAATAAAACAATGGCCAATGTCCAGGTACTTTTGTCCAAAAAGTCGGTTGTTTTTTTAACACCGCCCATTTGCTGACCACCACCGCCACCAAAAGTAGAAGACAATCCGCCTCCTTTAGGGTTTTGTACCATAACTACTACCACCAATAAAAAGGCGACAAAAATGATTAAGACTAAGAATATTGTAAACGTACTCATATTATTGTGTATCTATTAGTTTTTCGATTGCACGAATTTGGTCTGCAAAGAAACCACTTTTTTCGGGATTTTTCAAAATTAATATTTTATATGCTTGGATGGCTTTTTTATAATTTTTTTGTTGCAAGTAGACTTTGGCTAACGTCTCTGTCATCAAAGCGTCTGGCGTTTGGGTATAGGGTTTTGCTAGGTTTGCTTTGGGGCTTTGTTGTTCAGCTGGTTTTATTTTGGGCTTGTCTTGAATAAATTTTTCGATCATTTTAAACTTGCGTTCTTGATCTGAAGGGCGTTTTTTTTTATTTGTTTCTTCTGAAAAAGTTTCTTTTCCATCTGTCGATTGAGCCGTTTTTCCTTCAGCGCTAGATCGATCAATTGGATTCGCCTTTGTCAACTTTAGCCATTCGCTAAATGAATGCGTATCGCTTTTGGTAAAATCAAGGGGTTTGTCTATTTCGAGATTTTTTTCCGCTTCAGTTTGCTCAGTTTTAGCAGAATCCTCCTTCTCCTTATTTACATTTTGATTATCCTCGGTAACCATTGGAGGAGTCGGTTTTTCTTTTTCTGAAGAAGGGTTGGCTAGTTTTTCTACAGAGCCAAATTTCCGTTCAAAAAGATCTGGATTTAAAATGGCTTCGGCTTTTTTCATCTCCGCCTTCATTTGGTTGTCCAGTTCAATGGCTGTTTGTTCTGAAACGTTTTCTGAAACTACTTCAATATCATTTAAGGATGGATCATGTTGCTGAATGATCTGCGAGATTTCATTTTGAGCAAATGTTTTCGAAGTGATAAACTCAAACAAAATATCGCGGTCTGTGGTGTAAGCAGCAGAAACTTTTAAAGCGTCGTTATATAAAAAACTATTTTGGTTTTTGAGAGCCTTCAATTGTAATGCTCGAGCACTCTGAAAATAAGGATATTTTTTAATGACTATATCCAACTGGTCCATTGCCTCTTTGTCTATGTGTTGAGGTTTAGAGAGTAAATCGGTATAGGTTTTTGTGTTCAAAATATTACCAGTTTGCGAGCGATTTGTTAAAAACATCTTGTGTTATACGCTCAAAAATTACGTTTAGTGCATCGTCTAATTGAGAGCCTGTTAGTTGAGCAGCGCCATCATAATCAAAGTAAAAAGAAAACCGTTGTTCAAAGTCTTTTTCTTCATCATTCGTATTGTAAAAACGAATATTTATCGCAACTGTTAAACGGTTTTGCGCAGCTGTACTTTGTGAGGTTGCGGTAATGGGGGCGATGTAGTATTCTACAATTTCGCCTTCATAAACCAAATCTCCATTGTTATTTACTAAATCTAGACTCGTTTGGTTTAGCAATAAATCTTGTAGTTGAATGGTAAAATCGCGTGCAATTCCTGGCTCTACAATTGGCGCATTATTTTGAAATAAGTTTACCTGAAAAGTCTTGGTTTGCGAATAATCGATATCGGCACCAGTAAACGAATACGCACCACAACCTTGCAGCAAAATTGCTGTAATAAACAGTAATAAAATGTATTTTATTTTTTTCATCTATTTTTGAAAAGTTGCTACAGTTATAAGT
>CAJXPE010000230.1 GCA_913057965.1 uncultured Marixanthomonas sp.
GCTGAAGAATGGTTTTACGATTTAGAAGGATAATTATTAATTTAAACTATATAAAATGTTACAGATAATTGAGTTAAAGGAAAAAAATATTGTTGCAACAAAAGCTTCGGGCAAATTGAGAAAAGAAGACATCGAAAAAATCCATCCCCTTATCCACGCCATACTGGACAAGGGGATGAAGGTTCGTTGGTATTTTGAGATGGAAAACTTTACGGGTTGGGATTTACCTGGTTTATGGGAAGACCTAAAAATGGATACAGCACACGCCAAGGACTACGAAAAAATAGCGATGGTCGGAGACAAAAAATGGCAGGATTGGATAACCCAGTTTATGAAACCTTTTACCAATGCTGAAATCAAATTTTTTGATTTGGAAGATAAGGAGACAGCAAAACAATGGATTAAAAAATAAATAATTATAGCACACCATCATTCACACGGTTCACAGAACCACGGAAAGGCTTTTGGAATAGGTATAGCCTTAAATACTATTTATGTTGGGATAGAGCTGTATTATGGGTTTATGGTAGATTCGTCAGCCCTTGTTGCGGATGCGACCCACAACGCGAGCGATGTTTTCAGCCTTATACTGGCGTGGGCGGCCATTAAAATAGCCACAAAAAGGCCTTCAAAAAGATATACTTATGGCTTACGAAAAACGACCATTCTAGCCTCGATGATCAATGGCGTCATCATTATTGGCGCGGCCGGATTGATTGCGTGGGACGCCATCCAAAAATTTCAGAACCCGGCAGAGATTTCCGGCAATCTCGTGATGATCGTTGCGGCCATTGGCCTAGTGGTAAACACCGGTACGGCGTTCCTATTTTGGAAAGGTTCAAAAGGCGATCTGAACATACGTGGGGCATTTTTACATATGGCTGCCGATGCCGGGGTAACCTTAGGAGTGCTGCTTGGCGGTTTAGCCATTAAATACACGGGCTTAACGTGGATAGACCCTGCGCTTAGTTTGGTCATTGTTCTGGTCATTTTATATAGTGCCTGGGGACTTTTGAGGGATTCCGTAAAAATAGCCATCGATGCCGTTCCCAAAAACATCGATATCGATGAAGTGGAAAAATTCTTAATGGATATTGAAGGGGTCGAAGAAGTACACGATCTGCATATCTGGGCAATGAGTACCACGGAAACGGCACTATCTACCCATCTGGTCGTTCCCGATGGGCACGAGGATCAATTTTTATATGATATACGGGAACAATTGCACGATAAATTTGAAATAACGCATACCACCCTGCAAATCGAAAAAGAATTTGGGGACAAAGAATATAAGCCCTATCAAGGTCTGGAATAATAAAATCACGATGAAGAAAAAACAAAATCTTAGGGATATCGATACCCGGAAACATTCTGGCGAACACAGCCACGATGATGGCCATAACCACAGTAGTCCGGAAAAAGCGTCAAAATTTAGAACCTACCTACCTGCTATTTTCAGCTTTGTAATGCTGATTGCGGGTATTGCCGTCGATTTTTTCGATGCCTTCCCATTTTTCACGGGTTGGATTCGTATTCTTTGGTATGTTGTAGCCTATATTCCTGTTGGGTTTCCCGTTATTATTGAAGGTTGGAAAAGTATAAAAAACGGTGATTTCTTTACCGAATTCCTTTTAATGTCCATTGCCACATTGGGGGCATTTGCCATAGGAGAGTATCCCGAGGGCGTGGCCGTGATGCTTTTTTACGCTGTCGGCGAACTCTTTCAAAGTGCTGCGGTCAAAAAAGCGAAGGGCAATATAAAAGCACTATTAGATGTGCGTCCCAATGAAGCCTTGGTATATCGTGATGGCGATTTTGTTTCCGTCAACCCCGAAACGGTCGAGGTTGGTGAAAAGGTTCAGGTACGTGTAGGCGAAAAAATCCCTTTGGACGGTAAACTGTTATCCGAAAAAGCTTCGCTTAATACTGCTGCCATTACCGGCGAAAGCAAACCTGATACCATTGCAAAAGGCGAAAAAGTATTTGCTGGAAGCATAAACTTGGACGGTGTAATTGAAATAAAAACTACTAAAGAATTTAAGGATAGTTCTATTGCAAGAATTCTTGATATGGTGCAAAACGCCACCGCACGGAAATCAAAGACCGAATTGTTTATTAGAAAGTTTGCAAAAATCTATACGCCTATCGTGGTATTCTTGGCAATTGCCTTGACATTTCTACCCTACTTTTTTGTGGACGATTATGTCTTTAGCGATTGGTTGTATAGAGCCTTGATTTTCTTGGTCATTTCCTGTCCGTGTGCTTTGGTAATCTCAATTCCGTTAGGCTATTTTGGTGGTTTGGGAGCAGCTTCAAAGAATGGGATTTTATTTAAAGGCGCTTCTTATTTAGATGAAATGACAAAGGTTAACACTGTGGTAATGGACAAAACAGGAACCGTGACCAAAGGTGTGTTCAAAATCAAAGAAATAAAAGCCATTGACTGGGAAGAATCTGAATTTATGAAATACCTGATGGCGATTGAAGAACAGTCCACCCATCCCATTGCCAAGGCGATATTGGAATATAAAGCCGAGGGTGCAGATTTTGAAGCTTCCGAAGTATCCGAGGTGGCAGGAAAAGGCTTGAAAGGCACCGTAAACGGTAAAACGGTTTTAGTGGGCAATAAGGCTTTAATGACCTCACACAATATAGAAGTCCCCGCGGAAACTGAAAGCATTGTAGAATCTATTGTAATGGTTTCAATTGATGGTCAATTTGCAGGCTACGTAACCATTGCCGACGAGCTAAAGGAAGATGCCCACGAGGCAATCGAACAAATCCGTAAAGCCGGAATATCAAGGATCATAATGCTTTCTGGCGATAAGGATTCCATTACCAAGGAAGTTGGTAGGGAAATGGGCGTTGATAGTGCAATGGGCGGATTGTTGCCGGAAGATAAGCTCAACGAGGTGGAGCGGCTCCAAAAAGAGACCGGCACTACGGTGGCTTTTATTGGCGATGGCATCAACGATGCTCCTGTACTTGCGACCAGCGATGTAGGTATGGCAATGGGGGGCTTGGGAAGTGATGTGGCCATTGAGACCGCAGATGTGATCATCCAGACCGACCAGCCTTCTAAAATTGCCCGGGCCATTAAGATTGGCCGATCCACAAGGAAAATTGTATGGCAGAATATCGCCTTGGCATTTGGTGTTAAAATTGCCGTTATGGTCTTAGGTGCTTTTGGAATGGCGACAATGTGGGAGGCCGTATTTGCCGATGTCGGCGTAGCCTTTTTGGCCATCCTCAACGCGATACGTTTGCAGAAAATGAATTGGAAATAGTATAACAGGATGTCTCAAAGTAGAAGAAATAGAAGAAAGAAAAAAGTTCATAAACCAGCTAAGAACAAAATCACAAAAAAAGATAAAATAAAAGGCATTATTGCCCTTGTTCTCTTGGTTATTGCCGCCTTTCTGCTCTACTTTTTTGTGCTGAAAGGGAATATTCACAAGCATTGATTGTATTTTTAAGGTATTCACCCTTTTATTTGATCAATGTCCTCTTTGAATTGATAAGCTGTTTTACCATAAGCTTTTTTAAAAATTTTGTTAAGGTGGCTACCGTCTGTAAAATTTAGCTCATCCGCAATTTCTGAAATACTTAAATTGCTGTACTTCAACCTTGTTTTTATAAGCTCGATTTTATAATCGTTTATATAGTTTTTAATTGTTTTGCCGGTTTCTCGTTTAAAATATCTTCCTAAATGATCTGGCGATTTATTAAAATGAGCAGCCAAGGGCTTCATTTTGATTAAATCTTTTTCATAAATATTCTGTTGGATATATGTAATGATTTCGTAAATCTTGTTTTTTGGATTGTTTAACTGAGAATGGATAATAATATTTTCTTGGATATTTCGGGCAACAAGATGAAGTAGTAAAAAAACGATGTTTTGAGCTATAATATGCTTGTATTGTCGGTTAATTCCTTCTTCGTCAATTAGCTTATTAATCAGTACTTCATAGATTTTTTCATCATTTCCTGCAATAATACTTCCTCTCGCATTGTGGTGATTATGAAAAACATACTCCAACTTTTTAAAGAACTCGCTTAAATCCGCCTTTTCGCTTTTCTTCTTGGAATTTTCGACAAAAAAACTTTCGGTAAAATCAATTATACAGAAGGTAGTTCTAGTTGTAACCTCGAAATTATGCACATCTTCCGGTGTTAATAAAAACAGGTTTCCTTTTGAAAAATCATAGTAATTTTTATTGATCATATGCACTCCTTTTCCTTCCAGTACATAAATCAGTTCAAAATAATTATGCTTATGCGATTTTGATGAATTTGAAGTGATTGTCTTGGTGAAAATTTTTACATCTGTATAAATATGAGTGGAATTCATTTCGCTAAGGTACTTAAAAAAGTCGTTTTTATACCTAAAAAATTCAGAGTCATTAAGATATATTTGTGAGACAGATTAATTTTTATAAAAATCGATGGCCACTAAAAGTATTTCTACATCTAACGGATTTTCATTTGGTCCTGTCTCTTATACACAT
>CAJXPE010000231.1 GCA_913057965.1 uncultured Marixanthomonas sp.
TCTACACGTAAGGAGTCGTCGGCAGCGTCAGATGTGTATAAGAGACAGGTTGAATTCTGAACATACACACTAGCACTTTCAATGGGTAACAGTTGTGTAAAATCGACTACTTTTCCTTTAATTTCTGCTTGGGAAAATAGCTGCAAGCTTACAAAACAAACAGTTATACTAAAAAAGTACTTTAGAAATGAAAAACGCATGAGTGATGTTTCAGTAAAAATTAAGTCGCCGGTTTATATTCTTTCCCGTCCATTACCATTTTGGCAATGATTTCACGAAGAATCTCTGAAGTACCGCCGCCAATAGGTCCTAATCTACTATCTCGAGCTAAGCGGGCTAATGGATAGTCTTCCATATAACCATAGCCACCTAAAAACTGAAGACAATCGTACATCACCTCATCAGAAACTTTAGTAGAAATCAGTTTAGACATCGTAGCTTCTTTTACTACATATTCGCCATCATTAAGCCGCTTTGCTGTAACGTAATTAAACGTTTTACACACTTCAACTTCACTCGTTAATTGTGCTACCCTATGACGAAGCGCTTGAAATTTTGAAATGGATTTCCCAAAAGCAACACGGTCTTTCATATATTGAATGGTATATTCCAATGCAAACTCACTACGAGCGTGAGCATTTACGCCCATTATTAATCGTTCTAATGCAAAATGTTGCATAATATAAGGGAAACCTTTATTCTCTTCTCCCATTAAATTTTCGGCAGGGATTTCTACGTTATCAAAAGCTATTTCGCCTGTATCACTGGCTCGCCAACCTAATTTATCCAATTTTGTAGATGAGATTCCTTTAACATCGCGATCCATTACAAAAATACTGATCCCTTTATTACCAAGTTCTGGGGACGTTTTGGCAGCAACCACAAGATAGTCACTATACACGCCGTTGGTAATAAAAGTTTTAGAACCATTAATAACATATTTATCACCTTTTTTCACTGCTGTGGTGCGCATTCCGCTCACATCACTACCGCCAAAAGGTTCGGTTATACAGAGACAACCTATTTTTTCACCCGCAATACTAGGTGCTAAATACTTTTCTTTTTGTTCGTGGTTTCCTTCTTTATTTAAGTGTGTTTGAGCCAAATAAGCATGTGCCCACATTGCAGCTGCAAAACCACCAGAATTTATTTTTTGTAGTTCTTCCAAGAAGATTACGGTGTAAAACAGATCTAGGTCCAACCCACCATATTTTTCTGGGTAGTTGATACCAAAATAGCCCATTTCGCCAAATTTTTTCCAGATAAAACGCTCTATATCTCCTGTTTTTTCCCACTTTTCAATATGTGGTACTACTTCTTTCTGCAAAAAGTCTTGAAAGCTTTTTCTGAAAAAATCGTGTTCTTCTGTAAAGTACATGCTACTCATAAATAGTGGTTTCGGTTTTTATTATTTTTCTGAAATGCATCTAATTTCAACACTTCAAATTGTATAAATCATTAATTATTCAACATACAAATATAACTGAATTAGCTGAAATTTGCTTTGCGAGAGTCCTTCAATTTTCTGTAATTCAGAAATAGTCTCTATACGTTCTCGCAGTTTTCTGAATTCCCAAATATGTTTAGCCAATTCAAATGAAATACTTGGGATAGTTGCAATATCGGAAGCTGAAGCAGTATTGATGTTTATCTTATCAATCTGCTTTGGTGTTTTTACGGTAAACTGAAGCAGAGCTCGCTTTACTACGGCAGGGTCCAGACCATATACATTGTATAATTGAACATCGCTTGTAAACCCATCAAGTGTATTTCTATATTTTATAATACGATCGCTGTACGCCTCCCCTATGCCGCTTACCTGCTGCAGTTGCTCTTTAGTTGCTTTGTTCAGGTCTATCTTTTCAGCGTAGGGTTTTTCAATGTTATAATTGGTGTAATTGTTTTTCTTTGGTTTTGGATTTGTAACCCACTCCGGAAATTTAAAATACGGACTTATTTCGGCTAACAGCGAATCGGAAATTTGGGTAACTTTTTTAAAATCGGCTACAGAATTTATCCATTGCTCTTTGCTTCGAAATTCTTTTAAACGGTCATATTCTTCAGTAGAAAGCCCTATTGTGTAAGCCTTATAATCGGTTATAAAATTAGGGTTAAATGGATAGATTTTTGGTTTTTTAGCGGCTGTTTCAGCAACACGCAATGAATCCAGCTCTCTTTGTAAAGTTGCTATTTCTTCTGAAGAAGTATCAAACGTAGATTTTTCAGAAAAATCAATAAAAAAATAAACACAAAGCAACCCTAGTATTAAAATCAATAAAAATAAAATCCCACTTCGTTGTGTTCTGTTGAACAGGAAGTGGGATTTCATTTTCATACTAAGATTGTTTAGTTCGTATCTTTCACATTTTTACTGTCGTGATCGATATCAGCATTCATTTTACCAATTTTAATGGCATTGAAGTATTTTTTCAATTCATCCCTAACTTTAGGTGAAAGTAATACCAAACCTATAATATTGGGAAAAGCCATCGCAAAGATCATCGCATCAGAGAAATCGATTACCGCGCCTAAACTAGAAGCTGAACCGATTACTAAAAATACTAAAAATAATATTTTGTATGTCGTATCAGAAGCTTTTCCTTTTCCGAAAAGATATTTCCAAGATTGTAAACCATAATACGACCAAGAAATCATTGTGGAAATAGCAAATAATACAACCGCTATTGTCAATACAATTGAGAAGTAAGGAATTGCAGAGTCAAACGCTACCGATGTTAGATCAACACCATTAATAGGCGTATTGGTTGCATTTAACATTACGTTGCTGTCTGCATCTAAATTTCCATATGTAAATAAGTTATGCTTTGCATTCGTGATAATAATTACTACCGCTGTCATTGTACAGATAATAACTGTATCAACAAATGGCCCAAGCAATGCTGTTAACCCTTCACTGGCAGGATACCGTGTTTTTACCGCCGAGTGCGCAATCGCTGCGGAACCTACTCCGGCTTCGTTAGAGAAAGCTGCCCGTTGAAAACCAACAATTATCACCCCAACAACACCTCCAAAAGCGGCATTTGGGTTAATTGCGCCATCCCATATTTGGTTAGCTGCAAAAGGAATCATATCGTAGTTGATACCGATAATAATAATTCCGGCTAACACATACACAATAGCCATAAAAGGCACTACCTTTTCAGTTACTGAACCAATTCGTTTAATTCCGCCTATAATTACGAGCCCTACAATAGCAGCCATTACCAAACCGCAATACAACCCTGCGTTTCCGTAACCTTCACCAGTCCAACCCATCATTTGAGTAAATTGGGATGCTGCTTGATTAGATTGAAACATGTTTCCACCACCAAACGATCCACCAATACACATAATGGCAAAAAACACTGCCAATACTTTACCAAAACTGCTCATTTTAAGTTCTTTCAGTCCTTTTGAAAGGTAATACATAGGACCACCATAGGTTTTCCCGTCTTCATCTACTTCACGGTATTTTACACCTAACGTACATTCTGTAAATTTTGAAGCCATTCCGAAAAGACCCGCTAAAATCATCCAGATGGTTGCACCTGGACCACCAATAGCAATTGCAACAGCTACACCGGCAATGTTACCAAGTCCAACAGTTGCTGACAAAGAAGCAGTTAATGCTTGAAAGTGTGTAACCTCTCCTGGCACTTCCCCTTTTAATTGTACGGTGTCTTTTATTTGACCATCTTCTACCGTTATGTCTTCTCCTGCAGGAACGTGATGATCTAAATCATCATATTTACCCCAAGCTGTCTTTATTGCTGTTTTTACATACCGTAAGTTGACTCCTTTAAAATAAAGGGTGAAAAAGATAGCTCCTAATAATAAAAGGATGATTACTATAGGTAATTCTTTTCCTGCAATTACCACAGGATAAAAAATGAGCTCTACGATAGGCTCTGTATATCTACCAAAAGCTTCGTTAATTGTATCGCCAAGACTTTTTTGTTCTTGAGCATATGTTAATAAAGGTGTTAAAATTGAAAATAGGGAAAGAAGTATCTTCTTCATTGTCGTTTTTAGTTAATTACTATTCGCTTGAAAAAATTTGTTTTGGCAATATGCTAAAAAAATTAGGGTATTTCAAACATTTGCACGTTAAAAAATTAACAGTTTCTTAAACGTTGTATAACTTTTTTAGGTTTTTTATTTGTTCGGGCCTTCCAATCAGTATTAAGCTAGAGCCTTTTTCAAGTTTCATGGAAGGTTCGGGGTTTACAACATAATTACCGTTTGAAGCTTTATAACCAATGACAGAACAGCCTGTTTTATTACGAATATCTAGCTCTAATATCGCTTTTGGAACGCCATTGGGGCACACATTTTCAAAAGGAATCTGTTCTACATTAATACTATCTTTTTCTCCAGAAACAGAAAGGTCTGTC
>CAJXPE010000232.1 GCA_913057965.1 uncultured Marixanthomonas sp.
TTTTTCAAGCAGAAGACGGCATACGAGATGTAGAGAGGTCTCGTGGGCTCGGGTAAAGGAAATTCAACATAAAAACAACCAAGTAACCCCCGAAGAAATCGATGCGCTTTTGGCCAATGCGCAACGAGAAATTAAAACCAGACAAATACTCAATCCTGAAACGCAAAAAGTAGATGCTGCAGCTTTGCTTTTAGATGTAGAATTGGAGCTTGAACAAAGTTTTCGAGAAAAAGTATTCGATGCCTTAGGCGAAAGCTTCAATAAAATACGAACTGCTGTTGTGGAACGTAATAATTAAAAGATCATTCATCAATCACGCCTAGAGGCAATCCCTTCCAAAATTGGGAGGGAAGCCAAAAGGCACTAAATCACAGAAATCATGAAAATATTTACCTATTGTACCGTTATCGCGGTATGGGTGTTGAGTATTATCTCGGCACCCGCACAAGAAAACAATTTAGAGGACGATATAGCGATATTAAAAGCTGCACAAGAGCAAATTGTGACCGAAGAAAAAAATGCGCTTAAAACCGAAGTGGAAGACATTAATCAGCGGTTAGAAAAAGATGAAATTTCCTTAACTGAAGCAGAACAGCTAAAAGAACAAGCTGCTGAAAAAAGAGCGCTGAACATTGAAAACCGTTTAGCGATCATTGATAATAAAATTGCTTTGCTGGAACGGAATGGCGGCAGTAAAAACTTAGCTGATGATTCTGAAAGAGTCGTATTAACAATTGGTTCGGGAGATGATGAAGATTCCTATATTTTCTTGGGCAAAAAGAACAAAGCAAAAAAGTACGATCGTAGAACAACGAGTGCTTTTGTATTGGCAGTGGGTTTAAATAATGTGATTACTGAAGGGCAATCGTTAAATGACTCAGACTTTAAAATTGGTGGCAGCCGTTTTGCTGAAATCGGATGGGCATGGAAAACACGCGTGTTTAAAAACACCAATTGGTTGCGTGTAAAGTATGGTTTTTCATTTCAGTTTAATGGATTAAAGCCTACCGATAATCGTTACTATGTAGATACCGGCGATCAAACCGAATTGCAAGAATTCCGATTAGATTTGGATAAATCAAAATTTAGAATGGATAACCTCGTTTTTCCAGTACATTTTGAATTTGGACCTTCCAAAAAGATAGAAAAAGAGGAATATTTTAGATATAATACGTACAATAAAATCAAAGTAGGACTTGGAGGTTATGCAGGATTCAATCTTAGTTCTCGCCAAAAATTGAAATATACCGAAGACGGAGAAGATGTAAAAGAAAAGCTGAAAGCAAGTTATAACACGAACAATTTTATTTACGGATTGAGTAGTTATATTGGCTGGAAAGGAACAGCTGTTTATTTAAAATATGATCTAAATACCATTTTTAAAGATAACCCCATCGATCAAAGAAATGTTTCGTTAGGCCTTCGGTTCGATGTAGATTAATGTGTTAATTATATGTACTTTTAAAGCTCCTTTTTTCTGAAAAGGGGCTTTTTTGATTGAAAGGCTATGTTTTTATTTATGCTATCTTATTTTGTAGGGTTTCCAAAACTTTGTGGTAATTTTTGAATGTCCCTATTTGTTGATAAGAATCTAATCCATTAAATACATAATTCAGCATAATTCCACATCTTTGAATACTGAATACTGAATACTGAATACTGAATACTGAACAATGATATCAAAAACCACTATAGACAATGTATTTGAAACGGCTCGTGTAGAGGAGGTTATTGGTGATTTTGTTCAATTAAAAAAATCGGGTAGTAACTTTAAAGGCCTCAGTCCTTTTACCGAAGAACGCACGCCCAGTTTTATGGTATCGCCGGTTAAGCAAATTTGGAAAGATTTCAGTAGTGGAAAAGGAGGGAATGTAGTCGCTTTTTTAATGGAGCACGAACATTTTACCTATCCGGAAGCAATAAAATACCTCGCTAAAAAATACGGTATCGAAATTGAAGAAACCGAGCAGAGCGACGAGCAAAAACAGCAAGCCGACGAACGCGAGAGTTTATATCTAGTCAGCGAGTTTGCTAAAGATTATTTTAAAAGTGTTTTATTTAAAACCGAAGAAGGGAAAGCCATTGGTCTTAGCTATTTTAAAGAACGAGGATTTACGGAAGAAACCATTAAAAAATTCGATTTAGGGTTTTCGCCCGATAGTTGGGATGCGTTTACCAATCACGCGATAAAAAAAGGCTATAAGCTCGATTATCTTGAAAAAACTGGACTCACCATTGTAAAAGGCGAGAAACAATTTGACCGTTTTAAAGGTCGGGTTATGTTTCCAATCCGCAGTATGAGCGGTCGTACCTTGGGTTTTGGTGGTCGAATCCTTACCAACGATAAAAAAGCGGCGAAATATCTCAACTCACCAGAAAGTGACATTTACCATAAAAGTAAAGTCTTGTATGGTATTTATAGCGCTAAACAGAGCATTGCCAAAGAAGATAACTGTTATCTAGTAGAGGGCTATACCGATGTTATTCAATTTCACCAAACCGGAATTGAAAATGTCGTTTCATCATCGGGTACGGCGTTAACACCTGAACAAATTAGGTTGGTAAACCGATTGACGCAAAATATTACCGTGTTGTTTGATGGTGATGCAGCTGGGTTACGCGCTTCACTTCGTGGAGTTGATTTAATTTTGGAACAGGGAATGAACGTGAAAATTTGTACGTTCCCAGAAGGAGAAGATCCCGATAGTTTTTCACGGAAAAATTCATTGGAAAAATTGACCACTTTCCTTGAAGAAAACTCCCGTGATTTTATTTCGTTTAAAGCGTCTTTATTAGCTAAAGAAGCGAAAAACGATCCAATTAAAAAAGCCGATACCATTCGTGATATGGTCGTGAGTATTTCAAAAATTCCCGATGTTATTAAGCGAGAGATATATATTAAGGAATGTTCACGAATTATGGATATTTCGGAAGAAGTGCTTTTTAATACATTGGCCCAGTTGGTTAATAAAGATAAACGGGATGCTTCTCGTAAAAAGCAAACTGAAAAGCGCCCCATGGAGGTGGTTTCTTCAGAAAAAGAAAAGGTTGAAAAGATTGATGTTCAATATGAATTGGAACGAAAAATCATAGAAATTTTACTCCTATACGGAACAAAAGAAGAAGATTTTGAAGAGCTTATTCTGGAAGCAGACGAAAAGGGAGATATTACGTTTAAACCTGAAATGCAAACGACGACGGTGTTTCAGAAAATATTCTTAGACCTTCAAGAGGATGAAATTGAATTTACCAATGAAGCGTTTAAGGATTTGTATTATGAAATAATAAATCAATTAACCCGAGAAGAGGACTTAAAAGTTGATGCTTTTGTAAATAGTTTACAGCCTGAAAAAGCATCGGCCGTGACCGATATTTTAATGGAAGAGGAAAAATACAGCTTACACGATTGGGAACGCAATGAAATTTATGTAAAAGAAAAAAAGCATTCTGTGTCACAAGTTGTGAGCGAAACAATTTTAAATTTGCGCCGTGAACTGGTAAACCAAAAGATTAAAGAGCTTTCAGATGCCATTAAAGAGCAAAAACCAGACAGTCAAAAAGTAGACCTACAAGATATTGTAGATTATATTACTCTTAAAAAAGTCCTTTCAGAAAAACTACGCAGAGTTCTGTAACAATTACCCAAACTGAAACATTCTTGATTGGTGAATCAAGTCAGCCAAATTATCTACTTTTAATTTCTTTAGTAACCGTGTTTTATACGTGCTTACAGTTTTTTCATTAATATTTAATGCGTTGGCGATGTCCTTGTTTCTTTTTCCTCTTGAAAGTAAGTTTAAAACTTCAATTTCACGAGATGAAAGTTTCTTATAGCGACTAATTGCACTACTTTCACCTACGTTACGGCTGGTGAAGGTCGAGGTAAGTTCTTCGTTTAAGAAAATTCCCCCTTTGGCTATTTTGTCGAGAGCATCAATAAATACTTGAGTAGAAGCTGTTTTAGGTACGTAGCCTGCCGCTCCAGATTTTATAGAACGTAGCGCATAAATTTCTTCAGGATGTGTAGAGAAAATCAATACTCGTGTTTGTGGAAAAGATTCTTTAATGCTCCTAAGTGCATTAATGCCATTTATTTGTGGCATGTCAATTTCCATAATTAGAATATCAGGATTGTGATCTTGAAGGCTCTTATAAAGTTCTTCTCCGTTGTTTGCTTGTGCGAGTACGGAGAACTCTTCTTTTTTCTTTTTCAACATACAAGAAATCCCTTTTAGGGTAACTGGATGATGATCTGCAATGACGATTTTTTTCATTATTCTTTTGTTATTATACCTTAATAAATTGATAAGGGATAAAAAAATGTGAGGTTTGTAATATTAATACTACCTGTCTCTTATACACATCTCCGAGCCCACGAGACCTCTCTACATCTC
>CAJXPE010000233.1 GCA_913057965.1 uncultured Marixanthomonas sp.
CAAAACTTGCTGGATATTTTCAAATAACACTTGCGATTATTGGATTTGTGGAAGTTTTAAGAAGATTTTTTGGAGACGAGAAACTTCCCGATTTTTCGACAATGATTATCGTTTCGATTTTTGCTCTTATCGCAAACGGAATTTGTCTTTACATTTTGCAAAAGTCAAAAAGCAAAGAAGAGGCTCATATGAAAGCGAGCATGATTTTTACATCAAATGACGTGATTATCAATTTAGGAGTTATAATCGCTGGACTTTTGGTAAATTGGTTAAGTTCGAGCAAACCTGATTTGATTATTGGAACAATCGTTTTTATTTTGGTAATTCAAGGAGCGTTTCGGATTTTGAAATTAAGTAAGTGAATGAAAAAAAGCACTACTTACAACAACGTATATAGCTCATAGCTAATCAGTTGCTTAATCAAAGTTAAGGCATATTTGGAAAGTCGCCAAATTTTTAAATTTGACGATTTCCAATAAAAAGATAAATAGTAAAATTTAAAAATCTGGCTCGTGCTCAACCGAAAAATAATCGCTAATTTGCCCGCTACTTGCCATATACAAACACGTTGGCAATAATTATGAAAAACACATATTACATATTTGCAATCATCATTTTATTTACCTCTTGTAAAGAAGAAATAAAAGTGATTGAAAAAATTGATTTTGAACCAAAATATAAATTTTCATCTGAAATAGAGAATGATGTTGAAAAAGATACTGTTCCTTGGAAGTATCAAATTTCAGCTTCTAACTATGCTTTAAAAGGAGATTATAAAAATGCTTTAATTCAATGGGATTTGGCAATGGGAACAAGAGAAAAAAACTTTTCAAAATCCCAAATAGATTCTATTAATCAGAAGTATTCGAAAATTAAGGCAAGTGAGTATATTATAGAAAAAGCAAAGGAGAATCAAGTAATAATTATCAATGAAGCTCACCACAATTCGTTTCATCGAGTATTTACAAAATCACTTCTTCAAAAGCTATTTAAAAATGGGTATAAAAATTTAGGACTTGAGGCATTAAAAAATAATGATAGTTTAATTTCAGCTCTTAATCAAAGAAAATACCCAATTCAACAAACGGGTTTGTATATCAAAGACCCTCAATTTGGCAATTTAGTTAGAGATGCTCTTGAAATTGGATATGAACTATTTGCTTATGAAAATATGGGGAAAGGAAGTGGGAAACCAAGAGAGATTGAACAAGCAAAAAATATTGAGAATGTAATCAATTCCAAACCAAATGAAAAATTCTTAATCCATTGCGGTTATGACCACTCCTTAGAGGGAAATCATAGCTCTTGGGAAAAAGCAATGGCTGGAAGATTAACTGAATATACAAACATAAATCCTTTGACTATTAATCAAGTAGTTTATAGTGAAAAAAGTAAACCTGAATACAATCATCCTCTTTTGAAAGCCTTAGATATTAAAGAATCGTCAGTAATTATTGACAAAGATAATAAACCATTAAGCTATCAACGTGGAAAGGCTTGGTCTGATATAGCTGTTCTTCATCCAAATACAAAATATATTGATAATAGACCTAATTGGTTATTCGAAAATGGAAATAAAAACGTTTCAATTTCACTAACTGATATTCAAATTGATTTTCCAATTATGGTTTTAGCTTTTAAAAAAGGGGAAGATATAAATTTAGCTGTTCCAATTGATATTACAGAAGTTGAAAGTAAAAAAGATAATTGTAATCTCGGATTGAAAAAGGGAGTTTATGAAATTGTAGTTACAAATGAAAAACAGTCTTTTAAATTTGAACAGAAAGTAAAATAACTATTGCCAACAAAGAACTGAGGTAAAAAGCAACTTTTTTCTACATTAATTTTCGACACTATTCTCTCTTTTGTCCTTTCTATTATAACTTAAAGTTAACAGATTCATTAAAAATCAAACTTAAGATGCATAACCGCAATTACGGCGGATTCGATTATTCTTAAAAGAGTTCAGCAATCGCCTTCAAATGCAACCGGAAGTCTAAATTCTGCTCTTAACCGAAATTGTAGTATCTTTTTACACGCAACGTTTCAAGTAGACAAACGTTGCATACATTATAATAACATAACACAAATTGTAAGATGCATCAAACAGGAACCCTAAAACACATAATAATCCTGACTTCGATAATGTTGTTTTCTTCATTTACATCGCCTCTTTTAGCTCAAGACAGTAATTTTATAAAGGAATATTTAGAGCGACTAGAAAATTCAAAAAAGTATTTAATTCTTGTAGCGGAAACTATGCCAAAAGAAAAATATGATTTTAAAGCAACACCAGAATCAATGAGTTTTGCAGAGAACCTAATGCATATTGCTTGGGCAATGGATTGGCACAGTCAATCTTTAATGGGTGAACGTGAAGCCCGAGATTGGAATACCGACACGGAACTCAAAGTAGATAATAAATCAAAAAAGGAAATGATCGCTAAAATCGACGAAACTTTTGATAAAACGATTGAATTCATCTCAAAATTCGACACAAATAAACTTAATGAAAGATTAGACTATTTTGGGTCGGATAGAACTAAAAGACAAATTTTGTTATTACTCACTGACCATATAACGCACCACCGAGGGCAAATGCTTGTCTATATGCGACTAAATGGACTAAAGCCACCAAGATATGTTTTGTATCAATAAACTAAGGTATAAATTTATTTAATTGCTCTTACGTCATATTCACAAGCTATATACAGAACCATTATAACACATTATGAAAAATGAGAAAAATCCTGGTACTAATAATAATCGTTTTAATTTCAAATTCAGCAAAGGCGCAGTTTATAAAAGAAAAAGCAATTAACGCTCAAATTGGGTACGGTTTAAGTGCTCCAAGTAATAGTGTCGATGAAATTGTTAACGATGGATTTTTTGCTCAAGGAGAATTAGTTCTTAAAATCGCTTCGTGGGTAGAGTTGAGACCTTATGTAGGTTTTATTTTCACAAACTCAAATGGAAAAGATCTAAATGATAATCCAACAGAAGAAAAAGCGGAATCAAAAGCCCTTTTACTTGGCGGCAAAGCCAGACTTCGCGCACCAATTCCTTGGGTGGCACCCTACGTAGAAATTGGAATAGGAACTTCAATTGGAAAATTTGAAACATTTACAGCATTCGATACTATTGACAAAAGTGGAATTATTTATCATATCCCTTTTTCATTAGGACTTGAATTAGGAAAAAACAACAATGTTGATGTAGGACTCGCATATTACTTTCAGCCGTCCGTTGAGCAATATGTTGGTGCGTTAACAGTTGGTATTACATTTCCGCTGAATAATAGAATATAACGTATTACAACACCGTTTAAAAGTATTTGCGGGTATAAGCCTACCTACAAAACATGGAACTGAAAGTAAAGATTCGAAAAAATGACAAAAGTAACGGTAAACACTGATTGCGGAAATGCACCGAAAAAAGATTTTCTAAAAGAAATAAATATCGCCTTTGCCAAAAGAAATTCAGATTTTCTAACAGAGCGTGTAACGGACAATATTGTTTGGAATATTATGGGTGAAAAAAATATCAAAGGAAAAGAAGAATTTGTCGAGAAATTGAAGAAATTAAAAATAGAAAAAGCAACAGAATTAATCCTTGACTGAATATTAACCCACGGAAAAGAAGAATCTTTAAACGGTGTACTAAAAATGAAGACTGGAAAAGAATATGCTTTTTCAGAATTTTACGAATTTAGTGGAGCAAAAGGGGCTAAAATAAAATCAATAACATCATACGTAATCGAAATATAATATGAATTTTAAAAATGTGTACGCTGGAATAATGACATCTGATATCGAAAAAGGATTAGAATGGTATATTAATCTTTTCGATAGGAAATCAGATTACAATCCTATGAAAATTCTTCACGAGTGGGATTTTCCAAACGGAGGGGTTTTACAATTGGTCGAAGACAAAAAAAGAGCTGGTAGTTCTTCAATAACGCTGTTGGTTGATAATATTGAAAAGGTGAAAGAAAACCTTGCTAAAAAGAATATTAAAGCAGAACAGCAAACAAATTCGGAAATAGCAAAGACAATTACAATTTTTGACCCTGAAAACAATCGAATTACATTTGCAGAAAATATTCAGGGAAGATAAGCACAACAGAAAAGCCAATTGGCAAGACTTATAAACAAATACCCTAAAACCCAGAATATATGAAAGAAATTTATATCCTAGCAATAGCGCTTTTTTTATTAATCACGTTTCTTTTTTGGAGGCTGACTAAGGACCATTTTAAAAAAGAATCTGGTAAAAAGATGTGGAACCAATGGGGAACGAGAACTTTCTATTGGCAAGGTGCTATATTTGTAGGTATAGGAGCTGTCTCTTATACACATCTCCGAGCCCACGAGACCTCTCTACATC
>CAJXPE010000234.1 GCA_913057965.1 uncultured Marixanthomonas sp.
ATCTACACGTAAGGAGTCGTCGGCAGCGTCAGATGTGTATAAGAGACAGACCTTTGACCGCGGAAGTCTCGTTATTACCCGAAGCGATAACAAGAACAATACAGATTTCGATACAACTGTAACCGAACTTGCCAACAAACACAAACGAGCGTTATATGCTTCTAACACCAGTTTTGCTGATAGCATGACCGATTTTGGCTCTCCTGATATTAAAGTAGTAAATAAACAACGCATTGCCGTGTTGCAAGGGGAAGGTACTTCTTCGTTAAGTTATGGTGCCATCTGGCATTTCTTTGAGAAGCAGTTAGAATACCCTATTACTTCCATTAATACCCGCGACTTTAATCGTATTAACTTAAATGATTATGACGTTCTGGTTATGCCAAGCGGCTGGTATAATGGTGTGCTAAATGAGGATACATTTGATACATTAAAAGATTGGGTACGCGGTGGTGGTAAAGTAATAGCCATTGGCGATGCAGTGCGTAGTTTTAAAGAAAAAGATGGTTTTGCCTTACAATTAAATAAAGACGAAACCAAGGAAGAAAGCACCGACTCAACACAAAATAACAACCTTACTCCCTATGATCAGCGCGAGCAAAAAAACACGACAAACATGATTACTGGAAGTATCTTTAAGGTAACTCTGGATCCTTCGCACCCAATGGCGTTTGGGTATGGTGATACGTATTATAGCTTAAAACTGGGAAGCACCTCTTATAGCTTTTTAGATTCCGGATACAATGTTGGGTATATAAAAGGCGAACCGGTATCCGTTTCCGGATTTGCTGGGGAAGAAGCTCAAAAAGGCTTAACCGATTCTTTAGTATTTGGCGAAGACCGTTTAGGCCAAGGTTCGGTAATTTATTTGGTAGATGATGTGCTATTTCGTTCTTTTTGGCAAAATGGGAAGTTGTTGTTTGTAAATAGTTTGTTTTTTGTAAATAACAATGCTTTCACCCTTTAAAATCAAACTCTTAAAATAGTGTAAAACAACAGCTAAAAGTATACGTTTTATAGTATCTTCGGAAAAAGAAGGTACTATGGAGTACCCTTTTACAAAGGTTTACATAACCTAAGAATAGCATTGGATATTCCATCAAACCTAATAATAACTTTTAAAACAAACAGATGAAACGTATATTTTTACTTACTCTAACCGTGCTGTTTTTTACAGCCTGTAACAATCAAGAAAAGAAAAAAACAGAAGAAGCTTCCATGACCGCTGAAATGGAACAACCAGAGATGATGGATGAAGCTACTTCAGAAAATTTTATAGACATCACCCCTATCGAGCACGCCACTATGGTATTACAATGGGATGATACCGTACTCTATGTAGATCCTGTAGGAGGTGCCGCAGCTTTTGAAGGCCAAGCGGAACCTGATATGATATTAGTAACCGATATCCACGGCGACCATATGAATGCCGAAACCCTCCAAGCAGTGTTAACGGAAAACACCACCCTTATTGCGCCACAAGCCGTAGCCGATAAACTACCAAAAGAGCTGCAAGATAAAGTTCAGGTAATAAACAATGGGGAGAGTGCGATGCATAGTGATATTGCTATAGAAGCCATCCCGATGTACAACTTACGGGAAGAGGCAAAAAAGTTTCACGCTAAAGGACGTGGTAATGGGTATATTCTTGAAAAAGACGGGAAACGGGTGTATATCTCTGGTGATACAGAAGACATCCCCGAAATGCGCAACCTAACCGATATTGACATCGCTTTTGTATGCATGAACCTTCCCTACACGATGCCAGTGGATAAAGCTGCTGAAGCTGTGTTGGACTTTAAACCGACCGTTGTTTATCCCTATCATTATAGAGGAACAGAAGGTTTAAGTGATGTGAACAAGTTTAAAGACTTGGTAAACAAAGGGGACGAATCTATTACCGTTAGCCAATTAGATTGGTATCCTAATAGGCAATAGGTTTATGTATTATACATACTTTTAAAAGTATTCCATAAATCGAAGTTTATGGGCATTTATCAAGAATACTAAGTTATCAACCTTTATTACGAAATTTCTTTTACTTGTTACCACCGATAGTATTCAATGAGGCTTCATATATTCTTGCCAATTAACAATTACATATTTATGGGTTCTATTCTTTTTCAATAATAAAAACCCAAAATCATATACAAAAAGATACACTTGACCTTTTTTATTTTTCCAGTAATGCGTAAAATAATTGGGGTCAAAGCCTTCTTTTAGCAAAGTCTCCTTACGTACTGTTGTAAAACCGTTTTTATTATACGATTTTAATATCTTTCTATTCACTTTCAATTGACGATCCACAGAAAGATAAAACCGTTCTTCTTCTATTCTTTTTTCGTAATGATAGGTGCTTTTGCATTCTGGATTACAAAATTTTTTATCACTCCGACCCACAATTTTATTTTCACAAACAGGACATCTTTTTTCCATAGAACAATGTAATAAAAAATCTAGTTTATAACGGTATGTTAAACGTTTGTTACACATTTATAAAACGTTTTATGGTTCTCTCTTTAGTGATATTTGCTACATGAAACCTTCTATTTCAAGACGCATTACTTTAAAACATCTTTTGGTAGACGAAAATAAATGTATTGCATTTTTATATTATGATGATCCGGTATTACAATCTTTGGTAAAGGATCTGCCTGGTTATGCCTGGTCTAAAGAGCACAACCTACCTTATATACCCAATAATAAAAAAAACTTGACAGCGGTATTTAACACTTTTAGAGGAATTGCTTGGGTAAACACAAATTATTTTTTCAAAATTTCACCCACTAAGGCAGATACCATTTCTTTAGACCTGGATTACTACCGCAATAGAAAGTTACCAAAAGAGTACCGTTCTTGCCCTGAGTCTTTTTATAAGAAGCTAGAGTTAAAAAAATACGCTCTCAACACTGCAAAAACTTATATATCCTGTTTTGAACATTTTATAAATCATTACGACCATCTTGCATTAGAACAAATAAACGAAGAGGATATTAGGGATTACCTAAGTAAGCTTCATAAGGATGACCGCTCTTATTCTTATATAAACACCATGATCAATGCTATAAAGTTTTATTATGAAGTTGTATTAGACATGCCACACCGATTTTATGAAATTGAGCGTCCTAGAAGAAGAAGTAACCTACCTAAGGTATTAAATAAACAGGAAATAAAAGCTATGATCGATCATGCTGGTAACAAGAAACATACTTGTATTGTAGCGCTGTTATATGCTTCGGGCTTAAGGCGAGGCGAATTGCTTCAATTAAAGCTGCAAGACATAGATAGTCAACGGATGGTTATTAGGGTCAATAATGCGAAAGGCAATAAGGATAGGTTCACCTTACTTTCTCCGGTGGTCTTAAAACAATTAAGAGCCTATTACTTAGAGTGGCGCCCCAAACGTTATTTATTTGAAGGTTTTCCGGGTGTCCCCTACAGTAGTACCAGTGTAGGAAAAATAGTAAAAAAAGCAGCGCTACGTGCTAGAATTAATAAAAAGGTAACGCCACATATGTTACGGCATAGCTTTGCCACCCACTTATTAGAGGACGGAACAGATTTAAGGTACATCCAAAATTTGCTTGGACACAAGAGCACAACCACTACAGAAATTTATACTCACGTAGCAACTCACAACTTTAAATCTATTAAAAACCCTTTGGATTCATTATATTAGCAAAACATATTAAACATATAAACGCCATACAGTGTTTATACATACGTTGGGCGTCATATTGAAAAGAACTGAAATTTTAACAAAAAAACTGAATTATGAAAAAAGTATGCATTTATTTAATAGTAGTAACCTCTTTAATTGCTTTTGGTTGCGAACAATCTACAAAGAAAAACGATTCAAAAGAATCGACTGGAAAGCTTTTGGAAAATAACGATGAATTAAAGGAGCTTGATATTGAATCTTTAAAATCGGTGTTTGGGATGGAAGGAAAAGAAAAAGACGGACAATTCAAAGTTACAGTTCCTCAAAATGACTTGAATGTAATGGTCGATGGTTTCAAAATCATTCCTCCTATGGGATTAGGAAGCTGGGCTGCATTCGCCCCAACTTCGGGAAAACCTATGGTTATGGGAGATATTGTTGTTACGGAAAAAGACTTAAAACCAGTACAGCAAGAAATAATAAAACAAGGGTTAACAATAACAGCAATTCACAATCACTTTGTCCGAAATGAGCCTGATGTGATGTATATGCATATTGGGGGAATGGGCGATGAAAAAAAATTAGCTAAAAGTGTCAAAGCTGTTTTTGATAAAGTAACTGAAATAAGAGGTGCTAATCCATCAAGTGCAACTATTTCAACAGTGCAAAATCTGTCTCTTATACACATCTCCGAGCCCACGAGACCTCTCTACATCTCGT
>CAJXPE010000235.1 GCA_913057965.1 uncultured Marixanthomonas sp.
TACACGTAAGGAGTCGTCGGCAGCGTCAGATGTGTATAAGAGACAGGATCAATGAGATCAATATATTTAGTATTCATTATAAAAAGTAACGGTTAGACATGAAAATTATAAATCAATTAGTTGATACCCTCAGAAAATTGAGAGAAATAACAAAAAATTAACGGTATTTTCAAATACGGATAGGGTTGAGCCAGTAGGCTAAACGTTGTGAGAAACCTTCTACAGGTTCTAAGGGTAAGGCGGAAGCTAGCTTTAAATTTCGGCTGGTTGCCTGGCAACCTGTTTTTGAATATGACTTCCTAATCTTCAAAAACCCGAACACAGAAACACGGTTCAATTTGTTCAGCTAAATGCGTAGCAAATGTAATTTATTTTTTGATATAGAAAATCATTTCAGTAAAAATTTAGCATAAAAAAACACCTCTGTAAAAAGAGGTGTTCTAGTTTGAATATCAATAAAGTATTACATCATGCTAAAAAGTTCTACTTCTCTTTTGGTCAATATTTTCCAACGACCTCGAGGTAAATCTTTTTTAGTAAGGTGTGCAATGGTTACACAGTCTACTTTCACCACATCGTAGTCTAAATGATCAAAAATATCCCGGATAATACTGTTTCCCATATTTTTGATTTTCAGACCAATTTCTTTTTTAGGCGAATTATCTACGTAGCTAATTTCTTCTACTTCAACTGTTTTACCATTAATTTTTAAACCTTCTTCTATTTTCTGAAGATCGGAAGCTTTAAGGTTTTTGTCTAATTCAATATGAAACAGACGAGGCATCCCTTTGCTATGCAACTTT
The DNA here is from genome assembly GCA_913057965.1 of uncultured Marixanthomonas sp. Classification (GTDB taxonomy): domain Bacteria; phylum Bacteroidota; class Bacteroidia; order Flavobacteriales; family Flavobacteriaceae; genus Marixanthomonas. The sequence goes on from CAJXPE010000235.1 coordinate 804, forward strand.
TTAACTAGCTTATCATCGTTGGTGAACAACAATAATCCGGTTGCATTTCTACCCAAACGGCCTATCGGTTTTACATCGGCAGTAGTGGCGTTCGAGATTAAATCCATTACGGTTAATCCTTTGCTTTCACTGGTAGTTGTGGCAACAGACTTTGGTTTGTTCAATAAAACATAGGTGTCTGGCTCTGGATTGATACGGCGACCATCGAAACGAACATCGTCGGCTAACTGAACTTTATAGCCCATTTCGTTTATAATGTTTCCATTTACCGATACCAAACCCGTTTTAATGTACGTGTCCGCTTCTCTACGAGAGCAAATACCGCTGTTAGCAATGTATTTATTTAACCGAATTCCATTCGGGTTTTCTTGGTGGTTGGTTTTTCCACTCTTGTCTTGTTTTTTCGTGGTAGGTTTTTTTCTACTTAAAGGAGCATTCCCTCGTGCATTGCTTCCTTTTCGGGTGTTACCGGCACCACGCCCAGAAGGTTTTCCTTTTCCGCTATTGTCTTTTCTGCTCATATTCTTTTCCGAACTTAATCCGGAATCTTTTTAATGCCTTATACAAAAGGCAACGTTCTCAAATTTTTTGCAAAGGTAGGCAAAGCCATTGGTTTTCAAATAGCAATAGTTAAAAATCCGCTATTTATATTTTCAGAAGAAACCGATTCAGTAACAAATCTACATCGATTAAAACAATACTAAAGACACCCAAAACAATGATGAATTTTAGAATGTTATGTAACACCATATAGTGTAATTTGTGTTTTGATTTCCAAAGGACGAAAAGGAAAATGAATAGCGCCAAAATACTTCCGAAGAAAAAGTAGTTCATATACCCAATTGGGAACTTAAAAATGAGCAACAAAGCTGGTATAAATGCAACGAAACACATGAGGGTTAACATCCGTTTTGAAACTTTTTCACCATACACAACAGGAATGGTGTGATAATCCTGCGCCAAGTCACCTTTAATGTTTTCAAGGTCTTTCACTAGTTCTCGCATAGAAATAAGAAGAAATAAGAAGGTAGCGTGGACAAAAATCACCAAGTCGAAATTACTATAATAGATAAATACCGCAAAGAAGGGAATTACCGCTAAAATTGCCGCTGTTATATTACCAATAAAAGGATACTTTTTAAGTTTATGCGAATACAGCCAAAGCACAAAAATATACACTGAAAAAAAGAGCACAGCCCTGAATGAAACATAGCTGGCAAAAATCACAGAAAGGAAATTCAAAATAAAATATACCGAAAGTTTTGTACGCTGACTTACCAACCGATCGAGCATCGTTTTTCGCGGGCGATTGATTAAATCTTTTTCGCTATCGTAAAAACTGTTGATTATGTAACCCGATGCAATGGCTGCTGCCGAAGCTAAAACTAACATCAACAAATTAACATCAAATAAAACCCTTTTTACAGGCAAGTCTGGTGCTAAAATATAGATGGATGTTAAGTATTGCGCAATAATGATTATAAGAATATTATAACCACGAACCACCGAAAACAGACTGAAAACCTTTAGTAGAAAATGTTTTTGTTTCCGACTTAGCATAATCTATGTTGAGTTGAAAATATTTAGAAGTTATATACCACTTCCAGTCTATAGTCTTTTAAAGCTTCGCGTGCTTTTTCAATATCTTCGGTAAAACCTAGCATATAACCGCCGCCGCCAGAACCACATAACTTTAAGTAGTAAGCGTTGGTGTCAATTCCTTTTTTCCACAAGGTGTGGAATTGTTTTGGGATCATCGGTTTAAAGTTGTCCAGCACTACTTTTGAAAGTTGTTTTACATTTCCGAAGAGCGATTTTACATCGCCTTTTAAAAAGTCGTGTACACAAGCATCGGTATGTTTTACAAATTGGTCTTTTACCATGCTTCTAAACCCTTCTTGCTTCATATTTTCCATAAAAATCTGAACCATCGGCGCTGTTTCTCCAGTACTACCACTATCCAATAAGAAAACCGCTCCTTTACCATCCTCAGTTTGCGAAGGGATTCCAGCTGGTTCGATATTGTCTTTGCTATTGATTAAAATAGGTAAGCTTAAATAACTGTTCAACGGGTCTAGACCAGAGGATTTTCCATGGAAAAAAGACTCCATTTCAGCGAAAATAGCTTTAAGTTGTAGCAGTTTTTCACGAGTTAAATTTTCAAGAACCGTAATTTTATTGTTAGCGTATTTATCGTAAATAGCCGCAACCAATGCACCACTACTGCCAACACCATATCCTTGAGGAATGCTACTATCAAAATACAACCCTTTTTCAACATCAGTTTTTAAGGCTTCAATATCAAAAGTTACTAATTCTGGGTTTTCCTCTTGAACATTCGCTAAATACGTTGCAAAGCGCAATAAACTATTGTTGCTCTTTTTGGTATTGATGGTTTTATGTTCATCGATTTTTAACGCTCCGTTATAAAAGTTATACGGAATGGATAAACCTTTGGAATCTTTTATAATTCCATATTCACCAAACAATAAAATCTTAGAATAAAATAGGGGACCACGCATAAGGTATTGGTTAATGGTTTTTTAAATGTAATGATTTTCCTTCATTACTGCAAAGATAATAAGAGAACTCTAATTTTTTCTGAAAATTGACATAAATTATACCTTTTCAAACAGTTAGCGGTGGTTTTAAAGGGGTGTAGCCCCATTACCTGTTTGGTCATGAATATATTCCCCGTTTTTACAAAACGGTTTCAATTCGGCTTTAATAAAGGCTGAAACAGCTTCTTTTTCGGCTTTAGGATACAACACATGAACATTGGCGCCAGCATCTAATGTAAAGCAAACATTGCTTTTTGTTTCTTTTCTAAAACTCCAGATTTTATTGATAATTTCCAACGTGTTAGGTTTCATTAATATGAAATAGGGCATTGAGGTCATCATCATCGCATGCAATGAAAGAGCTTCGCTTTCCACGATTTTAATGAATTCTGAAATATCACCTACTTTTAAAACTGGGATGAGTTTTGAAAGATTATTGTTGGCTTGTTGAAAACGCTGTTCTGCAAATGGATGCTCATGCATTAAATTATGACCAACCGTACTGCTCACTTGTTTTTCACCTTTATCGACCAACAAGATGGTGTCTTGATAGTTTTTGAAAACATAATGAACTTCAAAAGGATATTTTGTTCCAAATAAATTACTGCTTCCTTCAATCTTTTGGTGTTCACCCCAAACAATTAAGGGTCCGTCAATGCTTCTACAGGCACTTCCAGAACCTAAACGCGCTAAAAATGAAGCTTTTTTATTAAAAAACTCTTCTGATATTTTTTCTGAAATTAATTGCTTTTCAATTGAAAGTAAGCATAGTGCCAGCGCACTCATCCCACTAGCTGAAGAGGCAATTCCGCTACTGTGCGGGAAACTATTAGTTGTCTCAATCTTAAACTTATAATCCTTCAGAAAAGGAACGTATTTTCCAACTCGTTCAAAGAATTTTTGAATCTTAGGTTCAAAACCTTTTTCTCTTTTTCCGTCTAAATACACTTCAAATTGAAATCCTTCTGAAGCTGTCTCTTATACACATCTGACGCTGCCGACGACTCCTTA
>CAJXPE010000236.1 GCA_913057965.1 uncultured Marixanthomonas sp.
GTAAGGAGTCGTCGGCAGCGTCAGATGTGTATAAGAGACAGGTATTCTATAACGTTTTTGGAGGTATTAGAAGATTCTAGATGCCCAACCGATGTAACATGTATCTGGGAAGGTCGTGTAAAAGTAAAAGTTAAGGTAGCCGTTAATGGTAAAGAATCTAATACAGAAGAATTGATTTTTGGTGCAGTAAAATCAGGAGAAGATAAAAATCATATGTTTTTTACTTCAGAAGAAATAAAGCTGGAAGGAATGAAAGTAACACCTTATCCAAAAACGGATGCAGAGAAAAAGGAAGAGAAATATACTTTGTTAGTCTGTGCGTATAAAAATTAGTGACAGCCACAATCGTTTTTCCCACATTTAGTGTTACCTCCATCGAAGGTACCTACAGAGGTTTGCCGTCTTTTTTCGGTTAAGGGGTTCCAAACAAATTTTTTCAGCAAATAGCCTGCTGCTAAAGAAAATGTTATGATTACTAAAATAGTCTGCATACTCCTGTTCAATTTTACTATTAACGAATACTTTTTTGTCGAAATCTAAGCCGGTAACTAACACGTTGCAACTAAGATTTATAACTGGTCATTGTTTCCTCATGATCATTTATAATATAAGCATTTTATTTTAATATTTGATAGGCACCCAGCGCTAAAACATATGCGATACCACTCATTATAAATAATTGCCACATAGGCCATTTCCAACTATTTGTTTCTCTTTTTACAATGGCCAATGTACTCATACATTGCATGGCAAAAGCATAAAATAATAATAGGGATACCCCACTGGCAAAATTGAACAGTGGTGTGCCTAAAACTGGGTTTGTTTCGGCTGCCATACGGTTTTTAATAGTTTCTTCTTCATCGGTCCCCACACTGTAAATTGTCGCGAGTGTACCAACGAATACTTCGCGAGCAGCGAATGAACTTATAAGAGCGATTCCTATTTTCCAATCGTATCCTAATGGTCTTACAGCAGGTTCAATGCCTTTACCCATAATACCGATATATGAATTTTCCAGTTTAAAGGAAGCTATTTTGGTTTCTAATTCTTCCTGAGTAAGATTCTGAGAGGTATTTTCAGCTGTCACTATTTTTTCAGCATCATTAAAATCTCCTGGGCCGTATGATGCTAACACCCAAAGGATGATTGAAATAGCTAAAATTATCTTTCCGGCACCTAGTACAAACGACTTTGTTTTTTCAATTACGGTTATTAATACATTTTTAGGAAGTGGTATTTTATAACTGGGCATTTCAATAACGAAAAAAGAACGACCAGGAATATTAAGAAACTTATCCAATAACCAAGCCGAACCGATTGCGGCGCCAAATCCAATAAGATACATAATCATTAAAGTGATTCCTTGAAGGCTAAAAATCCCTAAAACCCGTTCATCGGGAATTACCAAGGCAATAATAATTAAATACACGGGTAGTCGTGCCGAACAAGTAGTAAATGGAGTAACCAAAATGGTAATGAGTCGCTCTTTCCAACTTTCAATATTTCGTGTGGCCATAATAGCAGGAATGGCACAAGCTGTACCGGAAACTAATGGAACGACACTTTTTCCGCTTAATCCAAAACGGCGCATAATGCGATCCATTAAAAACACCACGCGGCTCATATACCCTGTTTCTTCTAAAATGGAAATAAAGAGAAATAAAAAGGCAATTTGTGGAATGAAAATAACAATCCCACCAAGCCCGGGAATAATTCCCTCGGCAATTAAATTAGTGAAATCACCTGGCGGAAGCGAGTTTTTAACCCATTCGCTTAACGAAGCAAAAGTTGTATCAATAAGATCCATTGGGTAACTGCTCCAATCGAATATAGCTTGGAAAATAAGCATGAGAATACCCATGAAAATCACGTAACCCCATACCTTATGGGTAAGCACGCGATCCATTCTACTTCTAAAATCTTTCGCATTTGCCGTATCAATGGTAAGCGTTTCCTTTAGTACACCGTTTATAAATTGATAGCGGGCAATGGTTTCTTTTTGCTGAAGCCGTTTTAGGTTGCTTTTCGATTCGGTTTGAAAACTAGCGACGCCTTTTACTTCATTTCGGGTCAGTTTTCCGAAGTTAACATCTTGAGTGATTACGAGCCACAGCTTATACAATTCTTGATTTGGAAATGCTTTTCGAAGTCTATCAAAATATTCAGGAGAAATTTTTGATGCATTTAAGCAGGGTTTGGTAGAAAGCAAGCTGTAATTAGTGATAAGCTCTTTTAGATAATCAAATCCTTCATTTTTGCGAGAACTTACCAAGGCGATTTTGGTTTCCAGCTTTTTTTCAAGAGCTTCAACTTCCAATGAAATTGCTTTGCGCTTCATTCTATCGGCCATATTAATGGCGAGAACAGCGGGAATACCTAAATCTTTAATTTGAGTGAACAGTAGTAGGTTTCGTTTTAAATTTTCCACATCGGCTACGACAACGGCGACGTCGGGAAAATCTTTGTCATTTTTATTGAGCAATAGTTCAATTACGACATTTTCATCTACAGAGGAAGCATTGAGGCTGTAGGTTCCAGGAAGATCGATTATATGGGCTTTTAAACCACGATCCAACTTGCAAACCCCTTGCTTTTTTTCAACCGTAATACCAGGATAATTTCCTACTTTTTGATTTAAACCTGTTAAGCGGTTAAAAACAGAGGTTTTTCCTGTGTTTGGATTTCCAATAAGTGCTACATTAATCTGTCTAGCCATAGACTACAGTAATTCAATTTCAATAATTGCGGCGGTTTCTTTTCTAATAGCGAGGTGGCTACCATTAATGTTAAGGTAAATGGGGTCTTGAAAGGGAGCCGTTTGCACTAATGCTACTTCATTACCAGGGAGACAACCCATTTCAAGCAATTTCAGTGGAACATGTTCTACCGAAAATTCTTTTATAATAGCGCGTTGCCCTTTTTTTAGTGTGGCGATTGTGAGCATTATCTTTATTTAGATTTATTTTAAACAACGCAAAAATAAGGCAAATAGGATTGCCTTGCAAGGTTTTAAGATTATAAAGTAATTCTTTTGAATGATTGAAACGGATGTACTATTATTTTTCTTTTTCTAAAATTTTAATGTCGTCCATTAAGTTTTTTATGGCTTCGGGATCGGTACCATCATAAAAACCACGAATGCGTTTCTTTTTATCGACCAATACAAAGTTTTCGGTATGTATTAAATCGTACTCATTATAGGGCATGTCTTTCGCAGCGAGATATGATTTTCTGGCTAAATCGTAGATTTCTTTTTTATCACCAGTAACCAAGTTCCATTTTGCATCATTCACTCCTTTTTCCAATGCGTATTTTTTTAATTGTGCTACTGTATCCACCTTGGGGGTAACAGAATGGGAAAGTAACATAATCTCAGGGTCGTTTTTTATTTTTTCCTGAATTTTAACCATATGATCGGTCATAACCGGACAAATGGTCTGGCAGGTGGTGAAAAAGAAATCAGCCACATAAATTTTATCTTTATAATCTTCTTGCGTAACGGTTTCTCCGTTTTGATTGGTCAACGAGAAATCTGCAATCTTATGGTATTTTTTTACGTGTTGAATGGTTGTGTCTACTAATTCTGTAGTAACATCGTTGGGTTGATAGATGGGCAAGGTTTTACCGTCATCAATGGTGTATACATTATAAATAATCGTGATAATAATGGCAGAAAGGATAAACATCACAATACCAAAAATCTTATACTTTGCAAAAAACTGAAGCATATTCTATGTATAATTTCGACAAAATTACTGCCTAATAAACAAACGGTAAAGTTGTAAGCGTTAAAAGTTTTACAACATGCTTTTAGTAGTTTCGTATTAATTTTTATAAGCGGGTATAAAAGATTACTTTTGTACGCTAATTTTTTAAGTATATGAGTCCATTTGCCGTTAAAGCAATTCAGCTATTATTAAGCTTATCTATATTAATCGTATTGCACGAACTGGGGCACTTTATTCCAGCAAAACTATTTAAAACCCGTGTAGAGAAGTTTTTCCTCTTTTTTGATGTAAAATTTGCCCTTTTCAAAAAGAAAATAGGCGATACTGTTTATGGTATTGGTTGGTTGCCATTAGGCGGATATGTAAAAATATCTGGGATGATCGATGAGAGCATGGACAAAGAACAAATGGCCAAGCCACCAGAACCATGGGAGTTTAGAAGTAAGCCAGCTTGGCAACGATTAATCATTATGCTAGGTCTGTCTCTTATACACATCTCCGAGCCCACGAGACCTCTCTACATCTCGT
>CAJXPE010000237.1 GCA_913057965.1 uncultured Marixanthomonas sp.
ATGTAGAGAGGTCTCGTGGGCTCGGAGATGTGTATAAGAGACAGCAGTATTCAGTATTCAGTATTCAGTATTCAGTTGGTCAAAATATTTTGAAATATAGTATTCTAAAATACCAACTAAAAACTACCCACTACCCTCTAAACTTAACAACTCGTATCAGCTATAATTTTCCACTCACCATTTATTCTTTTGAAAATAATCATAAATACCCCATTGGCATCACCTACTTTTCGTTTTAAATGATATTCGCCCATTACCCAATAACTCTCATCACTGATTTTTGAAATATCTTTAATAGTAAAGTTTAACGTACCGGAATGTTCTTTCGTTGGGTATCCTTTTTTATAATTATCCAGCGTTTGTTGCCAACCTTTGGTAAGGCCACTGCCACCGTAAAATTTAAGAGAGTCGCTTTTCCAATAGCCTTGCATAAAGCCTTCGAGGTCGTTGTTGCTCCACGCTTTTTCTTGGGTTTTCATGATCTTTAAAATGGCGGCTTTGTCTTCGGCTTCGGTTTGGGCTATTGTTGCGGTTAGCGTAAACAGGATAAATAAGAATAGTAGCTTTTTCATAGTATAAGTTTTAATTGTTCTCATATTTCAAAAATTCAGAGGCAAAGAACTATACACGCTGTTCGTATAGTATATTAATGCTTTATTATTAATAACTGTATGTTTTCTTTATTATCTAAATCATTTTTGAACTCATCTTCGTCTCGTATGCTTCCTAAGTCATAAATTAAAAAAATTATGTTCGCATAATCTTTACTATATGACCTAATATCAGCGTTTATTTCGTCAATTATTGATTTAGATTTGTTTTTGTTTTTTGAAAACTTAACTTCTAATGCTAAACTGAACTTTGGAAAAATAAAATCAGGAACTACTTCTTTAATCGAAACCCTTACTCTTCCTGTTTCTCGTCCATAATCTATGCCTTTAGAAAATCCTTTTCCAATTAATAGTTTTTCAATCGAATCTTGGACATTTATTTCGTTTTCTGGTATTTCAAAAATGGCTTTTCTCAAATTACTTGAGAGAAAGTTTTTTATTTCTTGTGTTTTACTGTCTTTCACATCAAGTTCATTTTCAAGTACAGAAATTAGTAGTCGAATATTCATAAGTACCTCATCAAAAATAAGTTTTTGATCTGGCCAAGTTAAAGAAGCAGGATGCTTTAATTCCTTTATATCATAAACATCCAATAGTGAAACATCAATTAATTTACGAGCTTTGAGTGTGAGGTCATTATATTTCCGCGCGAAGGTTTTAAAACTACCATACTGTGAAATTTTATTATCATCGTTCAGATAAACAAATTCCATTGAGTCTTTTAATGATTTGGTATTTTTATATATTTTAGAAAGTTTTTCTTTCATCGAGGTCATATTAAACACAACAGAAATATAAAGATACACAATCCCCATTTTACTTTTACAATCTGTAATTTTACAGCTACAAATCCGACAAGTAGGATAGATTTCTTATGGAAAAGTATATTCAGATATTTAAGAATTCATATATAGGGTATTTTAACTATTTGTTAGATGAAATCACCCGTTTTCATTGGGAGAACTATTTCTATGGACTTATTATCGTTTCGGTAGTCGTTTGGTTATTGGAGCTGCTATTTCCGTGGCGAAAAAACCAGAAAGTATTCCGTAAAGATTTTTGGTTGGATACCTTTTATATGTTCTTCAACTTCTTTTTGCTGAACCTGATTGTACTCATTTTCCTTTCAAACACCGCTGAAGCTTTTTTTAATGATTTCCTCGGTTTAATAGGGTTGCAAGTTTCAGATTTTGAATTATTAAATGTAGATGCTCTTCCGTATGGGTTGGGATTATTGATTTTCTTTTTGGTGTCAGATTTTGTACAATGGAACACCCATAGATTATTGCACCGAGTACCTATACTTTGGAAATTTCACCAAGTACATCATTCCGTAAAAGAAATGGGTTTTGCGGCTCATTTGCGTTATCACTGGATGGAACCGGTAGTCTATAAATCCATTTTGTATATTCCGTTGGCGATTATTGGCGGCTTTGATATTACCGATGTTGCGATTGTTCATTTTACTGCCTTAACCATTGGTCATCTTAACCATGCGAACTTAGGATGGAACTACGGAATTTTAAAATATGTGCTTAATAACCCGAAGATGCATATCTGGCATCACGCTAAAATTTTGCCAAAACATACTAAATACGGTGTTAATTACGGACTTAGTTTGAGTATTTGGGATTATCTTTTTGGAACAAACCACATTCCGCACGACGGAAGGGATATAGAATTAGGCTTTGATGGTGATGAACACTTTCCTCAAAAATTCATTCATCAAAGTATATATCCTATTAAAACCAAAAAATAACATTGCCCGTATATAAGGGTACAAACACAAAAATTATGAAAATTATACTTAAAGTTGTTACACTGTTACTTATTTCTGTTTCATTAGTAAGTTGCAATTTAACTTCAGCGGCAGGATTGACAAGTCAAGGACAACCAACTAAGAAAGTAGAAGGGGATTTAGTTTCCACTACCGCAAATTCTGCAGTAAATCTTGATCATTCAGATTGGGATGAACTCTTAAAAAAGCACGTAAACAGCCAAGGTCTTGTTGATTATAAAGGATTTAAAAACGACCGTGAAGCGTTAAATAAATACCTTCAAAAGCTTTCTTCAACAGAACCTAATAACGATTGGAGTGTACAAGAATTGTTGGCGTATTACATTAACTTATACAATGCGTATACGGTTGATCTTATATTGAATAATTATCCAACGAAAAGTATTCAAGATATTGATGGTGCTTTTACCAAGGGTTTTATACCAATAGGCGATAGAGAGCTTTCCTTGGGAGGTATAGAAAATGGCGTGTTGCGTAAAATGGACGAACCTCGTATTCACTTTGCGATTAACTGTGCTTCAATTTCATGTCCTCCATTATTAGATGAAGCCTATACTGCTTCAAAAATCAATGAACAATTGGATAGGGTGACCAAAGATTTTATCAATAGTGATAAAAACGAGATTACCGCAAATGATCCAAAGTTATCTAAGATTTTCGATTTTTATACAAAGGACTTTAAATACAGTGGAAAAACAGATGTGATTGGCTATGTTAACCAATACAGTAAGACCGAAATAAACCCAAGAGCAACAATCGAGTATAAAGAATACGATTGGAACTTAAACGAACAGAAATAATATTTTTTTGAAGGAAAATGGCCCGGAGGAAACCTTCGGGTTATTTATTTCGTAAGTTTAGCGTATGATTAGTACTGTTATCCCCGTTTTAAACGAAGCGCAATCTATAGCTGTTTTACTCAACCATTTAGTTGCAAATGCTTCAAAAGAAAATATATCAGATATTATAATTGTCGATGGCGGCAGTACCGATGGAACACAACAACTCGTAAAAGAAATTGTTGCTGAAAGTGATTTTAGTATTCAATTAATTTCTTCTGAAAAAGGACGTGCTAAACAAATGAACGCAGGAGCGAATGTGGCTTCGGGAAACATTCTTTATTTTTTACACGCCGACTCTTTTCCTCCTAAAAATTACGATGCATTAATACATTCCGAAGTGGAAAAAGGCAATCCCGCAGGTTGTTTCAGGATGCAGTTTGACAGCAACCATTGGTGGTTGCGGCTGGCAAGCTGGTTAACGAAATTTAGTTGGCGCGCATGCCGTGGAGGCGATCAAAGTCAGTTTATTACTCGTGAATTATTTGATGAAATAGGCGGGTATGATGAGCGCTTTATAATTTACGAAGACAATATTCTTATAAATGAATTGTTTGAACGCAACAAGTTTGTAGTCATCAATGAAAAGTTGACATCCTCCGCACGGTTATACCGCGAAAAAGGCGTTTGGTACGTACAATATCATTTCTGGACCATCTACGTTAAAAAGTGGTTCGGGGCCGATGCAGACGAATTGCTGGCGTATTATAACAAACATATTAAGCAAAATAGAAAGGTAAAGGCCACTTCCATCGAATCTCCAAGAGAAGCTTTTGTAGATAAATAATTTTTTAGATTCTTCTTCATTACTCCTTTCAAGATTTCTTCCTGAAAATTTTATGATTTTCTAAACACAGAACTACTTCAGTTGGTTGTATTTTAAAACTTCAAACCAAAAAAAATACTATGAATATTTTTGAAGCGATTAGAAAAGACCACGATAAACAACGTGAACTGTGTAAACTCTGTCTCTTATACACATCTCCGAGCCC
>CAJXPE010000238.1 GCA_913057965.1 uncultured Marixanthomonas sp.
ATGTGTATAAGAGACAGCAATCAATTATTTTTTGCTTGGACAGAAAAAGGAAGTGAAAAAAAGATTAAAACTGCTCAATTAGATATTCGAAGTTTGTAGTAGCTGTAGATACTCAGAATTGGAAAGAGAAACTACAAATAGTATCTTTAAGATATGAAAAATCGATTTAGATTCCCAAAATGGACGGTGACAGCTTTTACGGCGTTGTTAATCATTGTAATGATTATTACGTTTGTCCTGAAGCAAAACAATCCTGAATGGCAGTTAGGTAACACCTTTTTGTTGTCTCAAGCAATAGCATTGGTACTACAGATTGTTTTGAACGTTGTAAATTGGCGTTCCAATAAAAAAATCGTGATTTTAATGACGCTTTTTATCAGTGCCACTATTCTAGCCTCTATAATTTTGCAATTCATTAGTTTTAATTTGGTTTATAATTAAGCTTGAAAAATCTACTCATCATAGGTCACACTTTTCCTGAACCTTCCACCACGGCGGCAGGATCACGAATGCTGCAACTTATTGAGTTGTTTTTAGAAGATGGATATTCCATAACATTTGCCAGTACGGCCAGTATTGGTGATAAATCTGCCGATTTAAAAAGTTTAGGAATTACGTCTGAAACAATCCAACTTAACAATAATTCTTTTGATGAATTTCTTCTGAAAGAGAACCCAACAATCGTCCTTTTTGATCGGTTTATAACCGAAGAACAATTTGGTTGGCGGGTTAGTGAAGTCTGTCCAGAAGCACTAAAAGTTTTAGATACGGAAGACTTACATTTTCTTCGGAAAGCACGTGAAGCTGTGGTAAAACAAAATAAACCTGTTGAAGAAGCCAACTTGTTTACGGAAACAACAAAACGGGAATTAGCGAGTATTTGGCGGTGCGATCTGTCGCTTATTATTTCAGAAGCTGAAATGACATTGTTGCAAAATACTTTTGCTATTCCGAAAGACTTATTGTTTTATCTTCCTTTTTTACTTTCCTCCATTTCAGACAAAAAAATTGAAAGTTTACCCACTTTCAAGGAAAGAAATCATTTTATTACCATTGGTAATTTGTTGCATGCACCCAATGTAGATTCTATTAAAATCCTGAAAAAGGAGATTTGGCCAATTATTAAAAAACAGCTACCGAAATCCGAACTACATATTTACGGAGCGTACGCTCCGCAGCAGATTCAAGAATTACACAATCCTAAAGAAGGTTTTATCATCAAAGGATGGGCAGAAAACAGTCATACTGTAATGCAGCAAGCTTTAGTGTGTTTGGCTCCCATTCGGTTTGGAGCTGGCTTAAAAGGCAAGCTTATCGACGCTGTGCAGTGCGGAACACCTTTCGTAACTACTAAAATAGGAGCGGAGGGAATTTATAATTCACCCACAAAAAATGATTATAAAAAAGAAAATTGGACAGATTTTATAAAAAAAGCCATCACGCTTTACACCGATGAAAAAACGTGGTTAGAAAAACAACATCAAGGTTTTGAAACGCTGGTGAATCGGTTTGATAAAACGCTGTTTATTAAACCGTTTTTAAGCAAAATTGAAACAGTCCAAAACAATTTGTCACAGCACAGGAACAACCATTTCTTTGGACAAATTTTACAGCATCACACTGTGCAAAGCACGAAGTTTATGTCCAAATGGATTGAAGAAAAGAATAAAAGTAAGTAAGGTGAACCTTCATCATAAAAGAATTGTTTCAGTAAGCATTATGTATAATTTTTTATATTGTACCACATAAACTTGATGAATGCTTAAAACACTTCAAATAATAGCGCTGTTGCAAGGTCTTTTTGTCCTTTCAGTATTGTTCTATAACCGAAAAGAGTATAAGAAAACTACTTTTTGGTTGCTGTTTGGAAGTTTATTTTCCGTTCTGCTATATATTGCGGGCGATGACGAAAATAATATTTTTATTCAAGACGCAGATTGGTTCTTGTTTGACAGTTCGCTATTCGTGACCTTTCTTTTCCTGTTTTTTAAATACTACAAAAATGGAAAATCCAGTTTTGCCAAGTGGGATTATTTGTTCTTTCTACCGAATATCATCTATTTTAGTATTGAAGCGATTGAAATAAAATTTCCAACGGAAATCTTATTGGTAGAAATTTTCGAGATAGCTGTCGAATTGACCTTCGTTGTTTACCTGTTGCTTATCATCCATTCCATAATAACGACAAAAAATAAACATTGGATCCTATATTTTGCCATTCCCATTGCTATTTTATTTGGGCTTTCTTCACTTAATGATATATTGAAAACATCGGGTTTTGGCGAACTTTCAGTATTTAACGACCAGAATTCAAATACTTATTTAATGCTGGTCATCGCATTTCTGTTTTATTTTATCGCCTTTAAACTGCTAAATAAAAGCAAGGTTATATTGCCCAAAATGGAAACCAACAAGTATAAAAACTCAAACCTTAACCCAAAACTTATTGAACAATACAAAACCGATTTAACAAGCGCTATGGAAACCGATAAATTATACCTTAACGGTAAGTTATCCATTCATGAAGTTTCTGAAAAACTAAATATACCCCGCCAATACATTTCTGAAGTTTTAAACGTGCATATGGATACAAGCTTTCAAGATTTCGTGAACCAATATCGGGTTGAAGAATTTATAAAACGATTAAAAAACGACCAGAATGAGCATTACACACTTCTTGGCATAGCTACAGATGTAGGATTTAATTCTAAATCATCATTTAATGCTATTTTCAAGAAATTCAAGGGTTTAACGCCTACTGAATTTAAAAAAAGCTTATTGTTACACAACCGTCAATAGGTGCAGATAGCTTGTTCTGCACTAGTTTTATAAAATATTATTAAAAATACTTGCGTTCTTTGAGCAAACAAATATTGTGAGCTTCAAGACAAATAGCAATTTTAAAATAATGATAATAGGGTGGATTTTTGTGATCACCTTTTTTTCAAATAACCTTCTAGCCCAAAATAAAACCATCGAAGATACAGGTGATGTAATCTTGGTTGGACTTCCTGCGGCCACTTTAGCCACTACTTTTATAATTGGGGACACCAAGGGCAGTTGGCAATTTACAAAAGCATTACTATTAACTGAAGGGCTTACCTATGGTTTAAAAGTTGCCATTAACAAACCTCGTCCGTTCAATAATGGAGATAATGCTTTTCCGTCCGGTCATACCTCTACGGTTTTTCAAAGCGCCTCCTTTATACATAAGCGATATGGCTTTAAGTATAGTATTCCCGCTTATGTACTCGCTGGTTATACAGCCTTTAGCCGAATAAACGCTCAAAAACATGATGGTTGGGATTTGCTTGCTGGTGCTGTTATAGGTATAGGAAGCACCTATTTGTTTACTACCGAATACCAACAAGAGCATATGGAATTGACCTTTAATAGTTATGAAGGCAATTACCTGTTAGGTTTTACTTATAAATTTTAATAAAATGGCATTACAAGAAGAATTAAAGTCTCAAGGCGATTTTTTATTTAAAAACAGAAGTTATCTGCCATTGATTATTTTAGGAATTGGATTGGCAGTTTATATTCACACTGAATATTACGAAATTGAAGTACCTGAAACGTGGTTCTCAGAAAGTTTTGAATTTATCTGTCTCGGGGTGAGTTTGCTGGGGCTTTTAATTCGAATTATTACTGTTGGACATACACCGAAACACACTTCAGGAAGAAATACAAAAGAAGGACAAGTAGCAGAAGAGTTGAATACTACGGGAATTTATTCCATTGTTCGCCATCCGTTATATCTTGGAAACTTTTTTATGTGGTTGGGTGTAGCAATGCTTACTGAAAACGTTTGGTTTTCCATTGCGTTTGTGTTCTTTTATGCTTTTTATTATGAACGGATTATGTATGCCGAAGAGAGTTTTTTACGAAATAAATTTGGTCAAGTATATTTAGATTGGGCAGAAAATGTCCCAGCATTCCTGCTGTCGTTTAGAAATTACAAAAAAGCAAAATACCCTTTCAGTATAAAAAAAGTACTTAAAAAAGAGAAAAATGGATTATGCGCAATATTTTTACTGTTTTGGGTCTTTGATTTTGTGGGTGACTTAGTGGAGGAAGAACATTTTGAATTTGAAATGGGTTTTTGGTTTTACGGAGCAATACTTACACTGTCTCTTATACACATCTGACGCTGCCGACGACTCCTTACGTGTAGATC
>CAJXPE010000239.1 GCA_913057965.1 uncultured Marixanthomonas sp.
GGTCCTTTTTTGCCTTGACTTTTCAGCATTTTCATCAATCCTTTTAATTGACGATCATCCAGTTGACCAACAGCCGTCATAACTTCTGGTAAGTCTACCTTTTGTGATAATTTCCCTAAGGCATCTAAATCTACATCTTGTAGAAGGGAAATAGTTTGTTTAATTTTTGAAAAGAAGGACATGCTATATTTTTTAAGATTGAATCTTAAAGATACCGTGTCTGTTTTAGTTTCGAGCCTAAAGAAGTGTTAATTTGACGAAGTGGGATTCAGTAACGATTGATGGATAAATCCCTTTAATGAATCGTTTTTCTGAATGTGATACCAACTGTTATTCTTTCCTAAAATGGAAACCGAGTCATTTCTTTTTAAACTAGCTATTTGTTGAAATTTAGTTGATGAACCTAATCGCAATTCAGCATTATTTCGGGTTATTGTTCCGAAGAGATTTGTATTGGCATTTTTAACTTCAGGAATTTCTTGCTTTTTAATAAACGGTAACGGGTTGATAGCTCCCGAATACCCTTTATAAATTCCGAAGTGTAAATGTGGGGCGGTCGTTTTTGCATTACCAGTATTTCCTACAAACCCCAATGTGTCGCCTCTTTTTACACGTTTTCCACTGGAAGTTGCAATACTGTCTAAATGTGCGTAATAAAGAGAGCTACCAAAAAGCCCATCGCGTAGCCAAACTTGTTTACCACCTAAACCACGGTTGCCGGTAGATGAAATGCGGCCATCGGTTACTGCTAAAATAGGTGTTCCTCGTTCGGCAAAAATATCCACCCCTTCGTGTGAACGTTTTCCACCATCTCGTGTGGCACCCCAATAACTTTGTATGTTTTTATTTTCAGCACCACTCACCGGAAAACCATAGGTAGGACGAGTGTATATTTTAAATAAAAAAGAAGTGTTTGCAGCTAATTCTGGCTGAATGATAAGCTTTACAGTTTCATTTTTCGTGCTTTCATAAACTATAGATGAGGTGCTTGGCTCGTTACTTATTTTTGGCTTTTGTTGAAATACAGAATCGTTTTTTTTCTGAAATACATCTATAAAAATAGAAAGCGAATCGGTTAGCATTTCAGTAGAAACAATGAGTTTTTCCCCTTCTTGAACAGAAACCAAATAACTATAAACTGGATGGTTTTCGGAATTGAAAATTCCTGTTTCAGTATACGGAAGTTCAATTTTTAAACTGTCGTTAAGCGCTCGATTATAAGCAGCTTTCCAAGAAGTAAATTGTGAATTTTCATCATCAAAATCACGTTCGTACACTTCTCGGGCAGTAGGTTGTGTAACAACGTCAGTTGCTTTTTGTATTTGTTTGCACCCCAATAGGGTAAGGAGTGTTAGAATAGCGAATATCTTTATTTTCATAGTTAGGTGATACAGTGCAGAAACTATACCAAGATTACCCAAATAAATGACGTACAACATCGTGTACTTTCGCTACCTTAATAATGTTTATTGTGAATTTTTGTTTGGGAAATTTGCAGTGTTTAGAAACGATGATACTGCCAAAACCTAACTTTTCGGCTTCCAGAATACGTTGTTCTACTCGGGTTACGGGACGTACTTCGCCTGCTAGACCAACTTCGGCCGCAAAACATAAGGATTTGTCAATTGCCACATCAATATTGGACGATAATACCGCAGCCACTACGGCTAAATCGATGGCTGGATCATCAACCGAAATGCCGCCGGTAACATTTAAAAAGACATCTTTAGCACCCAATTTAAAGCCAGCACGTTTTTCTAGAACGGCTAGTAGCATGTTCAATCGTTTGGCATTATACCCGGTTGCACTTCGTTGCGGTGTTCCATAGACAGCAGTGCTTACCAAGGCTTGAATTTCAATCATCAACGGGCGCATGCCTTCAAGTGTTGCGGAGATAGCTGTTCCACTGAGGTCTTCTTGGTTTTTAGAAATTAATATTTCCGAAGGATTCGAGACTTCTCTAAGTCCGCTGCCTTGCATTTCGTAAATACCTAATTCGTTGGTGCTACCAAAACGGTTTTTCTGGGCACGAAGAATTCGGTACACGTGGTTTCGGTCGCCTTCAAATTGAAGTACAGCATCGACCATATGTTCCAAAATTTTAGGTCCAGCAATATTGCCATCTTTGGTAATATGACCAATTAAAATTACAGGCGTAGCCGTTTCTTTGGCAAATTTTATGAGCTCTGTGGTGGTTTCCCGTATTTGCGAAATACTTCCTGCACTACTTTCAATGTGGTCGGTATGGAGGGTTTGAATGGAATCGATTACCACAATATCGGGTTCGGTTTCTTCAATATTACGGAAGATATTTTGTGTTTTGGTTTCGGTAAGGATGTAGCAATTTTCTGAAACCGGTTGTATGCGTTCGGCTCGCATTTTAATTTGTTGCGCGCTTTCTTCCCCTGAAACATAGAGCGTTTTATACGGCAGTTGTAAGGCAACCTGAAGCATTAAGGTACTTTTTCCGATACCCGGTTCACCGCCCAAAAGCGTTAGCGAACCGGGAACCAAACCGCCACCCAACACACGGTTAAGCTCATTGTTTTTTGTGTTCATTCTCGCTTCTGAAACGTTCGATATTTCAGAAATACGTAATGGTTTAGCGGCTCTCTTTGCAGTGGCTGATGTTGGTTTCCAAGTTACCTTTTCAGCTTTTTGTATTACTTCTTCGGCAATGGTGTTCCATTCGCCACATGACGAACATTTTCCTTGCCATTTGGAATATTGTGCGCCGCAGTTTTGACAGAAAAAAGTGGTTTTCGTTTTTGCCATGAATAAAAAAGTAAAGCTAGTAATAAAAGATGGTAGTGTGTCGTTTTTTAATACCCAAAATCCACTTTTATTTTATCAGCACGGTCCAATAACATATCGACTGTTATAAAATCGGTTTCTTCTTTATCAAACGCACCTTGAAAGGTACGCATGGCTTTTTTAGGATCACCGGTTTCTTCATAATACCGGCCTAAATAATAATCGCCCATATTCATATCTGGATATTGTTTTTTTGCTAAAGTTCCAATCTCGCGAAGCGACTCCCACTGTTTTTTCTTTTCTGCTGCGGTTGCAGTGGCAATAAAATCGTTTACCCGAATAGGATTTGTAAGACCAAAAAGCGTTTCTATGGTATTGTATTTGTCTTCCAAATACTCATGAATTGGTGCCTCCATTTTTAAAAGAACATCTGAATATTCTTTTTTACTAATAGGCCGATATACGGAAAATATTTTCTCTAAGGCATTGGGAATTCCCCTACTTACAAGCGAATAATGGGTGGCACCATCAAAATTATCGTAATAATATTCAAAATTGTCCTTCTCTATCTTTTGTAAGGGTTCGTTCAGGTCTTTTGTAACTTCCATTAAGGCTTCAATATCATCGGTTCCTGTAGCTAAATAATAGAAAATTTTAGATTCTATCGCAGGAATACGCTCTGGGATACGTTGGTCAAGTAAAGGCGCTAAATCGGGGCTTAAGCTTATGTATCCGTTAAAAAGTGGCGGATCTTTAAACAGATAATAATTAATAAAATTGGCTGTAAAATCGTGTCCTACGGCGATTGTAAATTTTGCTGTTCGGTAATTGTTGTCAATATATGGAATGAGCTCAAGACCGATAAATTCAAAAAAATCAGCTCCTTTTTCCGCAGGGAAAAAATTGGTGTCGTCGTAATTACAGTCGTCGTAGCGCGATTCGCCTTGCATAATTCCTACAACAATGCTTTCTGGCATATCTTCCCAATAGCTAAGGTAATCTACATTTCCGGCAACGGGTTCAAAGAGATAATCGGCATCGAGCACGACAACAATGGGATACACTTTTTCAGTGTTTGTGTCGTAATTTCTGGGAAGTTGAATTTTTAGTTTACGGGTTTCCTGAAGTTTTTCAGAAACAAGCTCCTCATATAATATTTGTGCGGAAGCTGAAATAGATAACAAGAAACAAAGGGCGAGGAATAGTGTTTTTTTCATTTAGGTTAAGTTTTGGATTGGGAAAGATACTAAAATTTAGAAACACTGTTTTTTAGAAAAACAAGCACTTATTTTTTAACTTTATTGTAGATGGGAAGAAACAAGAAAGAGAGCCCACCAAAAAGGCTGTCTCTTATACACATCTGACGCTGCCGACGACTCCTTACGTGTAGA
>CAJXPE010000240.1 GCA_913057965.1 uncultured Marixanthomonas sp.
CTACACGTAAGGAGTCGTCGGCAGCGTCAGATGTGTATAAGAGACAGATCCATATCAAGGCTGCGAACATGGCTGTGTGTATTGCTACGCTCGTAATAGCCACGAATATTGGGGATACGGCGCTGGTCTGGATTTTGAGCGAACCATTTTAGTTAAAAAGAATGCTTCTGAATTGCTGGAAAAAAAACTAAAAAGCAAATCTTGGAAGCCTAACCCCATTGTTTTTAGTGGAAACACCGATTGCTACCAACCCATCGAACGTAAACTTCAAATTACTCGGCAATGTTTGGAAACCATGCTAAAATGGAAACACCCAACCGGTATTATCACCAAAAATGCTCTATTATTACGGGATTTAGATATTCTGAAAGAAATGGCAAAACTGAATATTATTTCAGTAAATATTTCAATTACATCCCTTTCAGAAGAAACTCGACGATTATTAGAACCCAGAACAGCAAGTATAAAACAACGATTAAAAGCAGTTGAGGTGCTTTCAGAAAACGGGATTCCCGTGCGGGTGATGATGGCACCTATTATTCCTTCATTAAATAGTCATGAAATACTTCCGTTAGTTAAAAAAGTTTCAGAATTAGGGGCAAAAGGGGTTTCGTACACCATCGTTAGGCTTAACGGTCAAATAGCCACTATTTTTGAAGATTGGGCGCGAAAAACGATTCCTGATCGTGCCGATAGGATTCTCAACCAAATAGCCGAATGTCACGGTGGTACCTTAAACGATAGTCAATGGGGCAGACGCATGCGTGGCGAAGGAACCATCGCCAAGCAGGTTAAAAATACAATGACAATTGCCAAAAATAAGTACCTAAAAAATGCCAGAATACCCACTTTAGAGACAAAGCATTATTTAGACCTGAAAAACCCGCAAATGCGTTTGTTTTAAATTGGTATATTTGGATTTTATTGTTACAAAATTTCGTTTTTGGCTACTCACATGCTATGAGGTATTATCTGCTCCTTTTTTTCGCTGTCGCATTTGTGTCTTCTTCATTTTCACAAACTGAAGAGGAGTTATCTCAATTGCCTTTTGACGAAATTCGAGATTCTATCAACACCTATATTTACTCTAACCTTCCTAAGGCTATAAATGCGTCTAAAGCGTATATTAAAAAAGGCCAAGAAAATGGTGATAAAAGAAAAGAATGGTTGGGTATAGAGGCGCTTGGAAGTTCGTATTTAAACCACCGAGAGCTTCCTAAAGCCCAAGAGCAGTTTGAAAAAGCACTTCAATTTTCCGAAGAAAATCAATTAGATGATTTTATTATCAGGTCATATTTTTTGGGAGCGCAAATTCAATTAGGGGTTCCTAACGCTTCAAAGGCATTAGAATATCTATATGAAGCTCTTTCTGTTGCAGAAAGTACGAACAATACGTATTGGAAGGAAAATGTAATGATGTTTATTTCAAATATTTTACAACTATCAGGAGAATCAGAAAAATCCATTGAAATAAAAAAAACTTCCATTAAGCATTATAAAAATAAACCTATAGATTCTACATTTACTGAAGAGAGAAAGAAAGAAATGCTTGCGTATGGATATTCTATTTTATCAAATGCATTTCTTAAAGCTGATCAATTAGATTCTGCAAAACAGTATGTAAAATCTATGGCAGATTTAATTTCTAAAAAAGACAGCTGCAATTTGCGAATGCTTTTAAACGCTCGTGCCGAGATAAATTTTTATGAGAAAGACTATGTTTCGGCAAAAGAAAACTTTATAAAAGCTTCAGAACTTTGTAATGTGAATATGCCTTTAATGGATTTGCAATCCACCTACGATTTAGGTAAAGTAGCCCATGGGCAAGGTAATTTTCAAGAAGCAAAAAACTTACTGCAACGCGGCTTAAATAATTATGAGGTTACTCCCGCCGAAGAAGGGTACATGGATGATTATTATAAGCTTTTGGCAGATTCGCACAAAGAAACTGGTGATTTTGAACGCGCTAACTATTATTTTGAAAAGTATATTAATTCTACTTCAGAATACAACAAGATTCAAAGTGATGTAAAAGCATCTACCCGTCAGCAGGAGATTGAAACTTTCAGAAATGAATTAGAAACGCTCGAGACCGAGAAAAATAAAAAACAGACATACCTTAATTACCTGTTTTTAGGGGCTTCCGTTGTCATTTTGGGACTGCTATTTGTTTTGCTTCGCTTTTATAAGAACAAAAAGAAAAATGAAGCCAAGTTTGAAGCTTTGATAGCAAAAATTAAAGCAGCCGAGAAACCTGAAGATATCATTGATACCAAGGACGAAGTACTAGAAGAAAAAAACACCACAGATATTCCCGAAGAAACGAAACAACAAATACTGGATGGATTAAAAAAACTGGAAGAAAAGAAATACTTTTTAAGCCAGGATTGCAATTCATATAACGTCGCGAAAAAGATAAACACCAATACGTCTTATCTTTCTAAAGTAGTTAATTCGCACTTCGGAAAAAACTTCAACACCTATATTAATGATCTTCGTATAAATTATACCATTGTTCGGTTAAAGGACGATGTGATTTTCAGGTCGTATTCCATTCAATCCATCGCTGAAGAAGTAGGGTATAAATCTGCTGATTCGTTTACAAAATACTTCAAAAAAGACACGGGATTAAACCCTTCTTTCTACATCAAAGAGATTAAAAACATCGCCTAAAACTGTCTTTACACCCTAAATTTATAAAAATAGGTTTAGGATATTTTATACTTCTGAAATTTTCTAAAAATAAATGAAACCCTTTTAAACACAATGGTTTTAGAGTTTTTAAAGCCACCCCAATTTCCTAAAACTGGGGTGGCTTCTCTTTTTATATTGTGCATTGTGTTGCAGATTTGTTTTCAGAAAGTAACCACTTAAACTTTTTATTATGAAAACACAAAGCAAAACGAAAAGCACAAAAAAGTTAATCCTAAAATTATTGGTAGGTTTTATAATAGGAATCTCCTTTGGTTTCGGGATTGGCAAAATGGTAAAGTCTAATACAAAACGTACTAATTCAATTGAAACCACACTTCAGCAAAACTGTAATTGTGAGAATATAGCATCTGGAAATAGTTATACTGGAATTCAATTTAGTAAAAATGATGGCATCAGTAATACTAAATTAAATTTCACATTAATGAATTGCGACTTTACTTCTTCGGCCGAAAAAGAAGCAAAAAGATTGAATGAGATTTTAAAAAGCGAAGTGGAAGATTATGATTCAGTAGATTTTATCACTTTTCACTTCAAATCAGGCGAGAAAAAAGAAACGATAAAAATCAAGGACGGAACTGTATTATAATCGGAAATACTTCAACATAACTAAAATATACAATTATGAAAACTTCAAAAAAACAAACCTTTTTATGGTTCATAGCCTTCGCCTTTATTGGCTATATGTTTATAAATCAATATATTCATTTACACCACCACGAATTATGAACAATAAGACCACAAAACGTATTAAGCTTATAAAGTTTGCCATTGGCATCTTAATAGGTGTAACAATTTATCTATTTATTAAACTAATTTTTTAAAACCAACGAAATTATGATAACACTTGTAAAATATTCAATTGCAATCGTATTGCTGTTCTTAGGAGCAACAGTACAGGCTCAAAAACTAGACGGCTCTTACAGCGGTACTCTTGACGTACAAGGGATGCAACTGGAATTGATTGTCAACATCACCCCTAACGAGGACGGTTATGATGCAACTTTAGATGTTCCTGCTCAAGGAGCATCGGGAATCGAACTTGATTCGGTAGTTTTGCAGAACGATACTGTGACCATTACATCGGCTAAAATGAAGATGACCTATACAGGTACATTGACCGAAAATGGCATGGAAGGAGCCTACGAACAAATGGGGCAAGAGTACCCGTTAACATTCAAGAAAACTGTGAAGAAAAAACCAGGAAATACAACATTACCCTCTACCGATGCCGAATTAGATAAACTCGCTGCGAAAGAAACGGGCGATTACAAATATTCAGTTGAAGATTATTTTACAACTCCCGAAGCGTTTTCGTTCAAACTTTCCCCTAACGGAAAATACCTGTCTCTTATACACATCTCCGAGCCCACGAGACCTCTCTACATCT
>CAJXPE010000241.1 GCA_913057965.1 uncultured Marixanthomonas sp.
GAGATGTAGAGAGGTCTCGTGGGCTCGGAGATGTGTATAAGAGACAGCCAATATTTGTATCTATTCCCTTAGGCAAGTCTTTAACAAACTCCCAGGCATTGGCAATTTTTAGAGCATCTTCAATTTCTTCATTACTAGCATGTTCTTTAGCTACTAATAAATTTTCCTTAATTGTATCATTAAATAAAATAGAATCCTGCGTAACTAACCCTAATAAACCTCGTAATGATTTTTGGGTTATACCTTTAATGTCTAAATCGTCAATAGTAATAGCACCTTTATTTACATCATAAAATCGTGTAAGTAAGTTGGCAATGGTGCTTTTTCCGCTTCCGCTTTGTCCAACTAAAGCTACGGTATGACCTTTAGGGACGGTTAATGAAAAATCATGAAGTACATATTCATCTTCATATTTAAAGGAAATATTTTCTATTTCAATTTTATTTTTAAAATCCTCTTTCTTAGTAGCATTAGGAAGATCTTGAATAGTCGATTCGGTTTCTAAAATTTCTAGAACACGTTCAGCAGCAGCATTTCCTTTTTTAACTCCATAACTAGCCTTACTTATTGCTTTTGCTGGGGTAAGAATATTGTATGCCAGCCCCATAAAAACAATAAATTGTTCAGGTTCTAAGGTTTTTTCTACTAATACCATAGAACCTCCGTACCATAACAAAATGGCAATAACCACGATACCTAGAAACTCGCTGGTAGGCGAGGCGAGGTTTTGTCTGTTAATTAAAGAATTTGAGAACTTATAAAAGCGTGAAGTAGAATCGTTAAACTTTCGATTAAAAATACGTTCGGCATTAAAGCCTTTTATAATTTTAAGACCGCCCAAAGTTTCTTCCAAAATACTTAAAAACATTCCTTGTTCCTTTTGCACCTTGTCTGATTTTCTTTTTAAGCTTTTACCAATACGTGAAATAATTAAACCAGAAACCGGTATAAAAACAAAAACAAACAGTGTTAACTGCGGACTTATAACCAACATCGCGATGATGGTAAAAAGGATCATTAAGGGTTCACGTACAATCAATTCTAAAATAGAAAGGAATGAATGCTGGATTTCCAATACGTCACTTGTTATACGTGCAATAGTATCTCCTTTTCGTTTTTCTGAATAAAAAGAGACAGGTAGCTCGATTGTTTTTTTATACAAAGCATTTCGAAGATCTTTTAACACACCATTTCGTAAAAAGGTGATAAAATACATCGCTAAATAGCCAAATAGATTTTTTAGCAAGAAGGTGCCGATTACCAACGCAATCATAATCATCAGAGCGTTTAATTCTCCTGTAGTTTCAATTTTCTGATTGATGTAATAGTTAGAATAACTTTCTAAATAGCTGCCAATATCCGTAATTCCTGTATATTGTGGTATTTTTGAAACCTTTTCTGCATTTCCGAATAATACCTTGAGCATCGGCATAAGCGAAACAAATGCCAAGGTGCCAAACAGTGCATAAAAAACGTTTGATATAATATTCATCCAAGCATACCCTTTGTAAGGTCGTGCAAAACGGAGTATTTTTTTAAAGTATTTCACTAGTTTATATTTAAGTGTGTACTAATGTTATCAATTTTATGTTGTAGTTGTGCAACAGCATCATCCCCTGTAGATCTTGTATTCACACTCATATAAAACTTAATTTTAGGCTCTGTTCCGCTAGGGCGCATCGCAATTTTACTGCCGTCCTCAGTGTAATAAATTAATACATTCGATTTTGGAATATCCAATGTCTCTATTGTTTTAGAAGGAAATGTTACCGCTTCTTGTTTCTGTAAATCTTCAAAACGGATTACTTTGCTATTGGCGATTTCAGTAAAAGGGTCCTCACGAAGTGTTTTCATCATTTCTGAAATTTCTTCAGCTCCTTTTTTACCTTTTTTAACCAAGGAAACTAAATGCTCTCGATACGTTCCATATTCTTTATAAATAGATTGCAAGTACTCAAACATACTGCTGCCAGCTTCTTTTTTCTGGGCGGCAATTTCGCAAGCGAGTAGGGTAGCGGTCACCGCATCTTTGTCACGCACAAAGTCGCCTACCATAAACCCGAAACTCTCTTCGCCACCACCAATAAATTCCAGTTCGGGGAAGTCTTTTACCATTTTGGCAATCCATTTAAAGCCAGTAAGACCTTCTTTATAAATTACGTTATGGCTTTCAGCCAATTTCTGCATCATTGGGGTAGAGACCACTGTAGATGCTATAAATTGTGTGCCATTTAACTTTCCAGCTTTTTTGTATTGCTCCAACAAAAAGTGGGTTTTTAGCACCATCGCTTGGTTTCCGTTCAGCAACGTCAGTTTTCCGTTGTTGTTTCGCACGGCAATGCCTAAACGATCACAGTCTGGGTCGGTACCAATTACGATATCAGCTCCTTCTTTTTCAGCAAGTTCTAATGCCATTTTTAAAGCTGCTGGTTCTTCTGGGTTTGGCGATTTAACGGTAGGGAAATCCCCGTCAGGTTTGGCCTGCTCTGCTACAACAGTTACATTTTTATATCCCGCTTCTTCCAAAACTCGTGGAATCATGGTGATGGAAGTTCCGTGAAGCGATGTGAAAACAATTTTTAAGTTGTTTTTTGCTTTTTCTGAAGTATTAAAACTACCGTTTTTGATAGACGCTGCAACAAAAGTTTCATCTACTTCAGTATCTATTAGTTTAATGTTTTCTGAAATGGCTTCAAAATTAATATCAGAATATTCCAAAGCGTTTATTTCAGCAATAATTTCGCCATCTTGTGGGGGCACTAATTGTCCGCCATCTTCCCAATATACTTTATAACCATTATATTCTGGAGGATTGTGCGACGCGGTTAATACAATACCGCATTGGCAATTAAGATGTTTTACAGCAAAAGAAAGCTCTGGTGTAGGGCGTAAATCTGAAAAAAGAAAAACTTCAATCCCATTCGCTGAAAATACATTGGCAACTACTTGTGCCAGTTCTTTACTATTATGGCGACAATCGTATGCAATAGCTATTTTTATAGGCTCATTTGGAAATTGTTCTTTTAGATAATTGGAAAGACCTTGTGTGTTTTTTCCGAGGGTATATTTATTAATTCGATTATCGCCAACGCCCATAATACCACGCATACCACCTGTACCAAAAGCCAAGTTTTTATAAAAGCTATCTTCCAACCCTTCTGGGTCGTGAGCGATCATTTCTTTTATAGTGTGTTGTGTTTCAGTATCAAAAAAAGGGGTAAGCCATTTATTGACACGTTCTAATATAGTAGGATCTACGTAAATCATTCGGTACAATTAAAAGTGCAAAAATAAGGAAACCAATTCGTTATTCTTTAACGTTTCGGCGTTCTTTAATAGTGTAGTTTTTTGAATTCTTCTTACTACGTAAAATTAATTCGCCTAAAAATCCTGCAAGAAAAAGTTGGGTTCCTAAAACCATGGCGGTTAAAGCAATAAAAAACTCAGGACGTTCGGCTAAAAGACGTGCTTGTTTATGAATAAATAACTTGTCTATGCCCAGGTATAAAGCGAAACAAAACCCCACAAAGAGCATAAAGGCTCCCCAAGCGCCAAAAAGATGCATAGGGCGTTTTCCAAAGCGGGATAGAAAGGAAATGGTAATTAAATCTAAAAAGCCACGTACAAAACGTTCGGCTCCAAACTTTGTGGTTCCGTATTTTCTGGCTTGGTGTTGGACTTCTTTTTCACTGATTTTATTAAATCCAGCATTTTTAGCTAATACAGGAATATACCGATGCATTTCACCAGTGACTTCTATGGTTTTAATCACTTCGTTTTTATACGCTTTTAAACCACAATTAAAGTCGTGCAATTTTACACCTGAAGTTTTTCGGGCGGCAAAATTAAACAGTTTGGAAGGCATGTTTTTTGCAACTACAGAGTCGTAGCGTTTCTTTTTCCAGCCGGAGACCAAATCATACCCATCTTTAACAATCATGGTGTATAATTCGGGAATTTCTTCTGGATTGTCTTGCAAATCGGCATCCATGGTAATAACCACATCGCCAATGGCAAGTGCAAAACCAGCGTGCAACGCGTGTCTCTTATACACATCTCCGAGCCCACGAGACCTCTCTACATCTCGTATGC
>CAJXPE010000242.1 GCA_913057965.1 uncultured Marixanthomonas sp.
TACGAGATGTAGAGAGGTCTCGTGGGCTCGGAGATGTGTATAAGAGACAGTTGAAAAGCAATTCAAGCCCAATCTCGAACTAGCATTTTCAGAATTATTGAAGGATGAAAAAAACAGACCTGCTTTGATAGCTTATCAGAGGGCAGTGTATAAAAATCTTGATGGTAATATCAACCATATCATTCAGCAAAACAGAGAGATTTTAAGCAAACTAGAAGAGAAAGAACTTAGAACCATTCAAACCCAAGTACACCAAGTAAACCTTGATCAGCCCTCAGAAATATTCATAAAAAGCATTAACGCCCGGCAGGAAGAAATCTATACTGATTTAAAAGAATCAACCGAAAAAATCCAAGCCGATATCGCTTTAATTAAATCGCTCGTAAAAGGACTGGGCAAAGATTTGCACAGAGGGTGGATGAAAAAAGAAAAAGTTCTTGTTTTTGCTGGTCTTGGCGTAACGGTTGTAATTGCACTATTTGTTTTGTATTCTTTTTGGTCACAACCCTTTGTTTCAAATATCGCAATTGCCCAAGATGAAAACATAAAAGTCCATCCAGATTATCCCAAGGTTGGGGAAGAAGCAATAATCCGGTTTTATTTCCCCGCTGAAACAAAAGAAAAGGAACTCACGTTTTCAAATGAAATCATACTGAATGAAATTCCCAAGAACTTAGAAAATCAAAAAATAAAGGCTGAGCTAATAGACCGCTATTGGAAATTATCCCAAGACTCGATTAATATAAATTCTGGGAGCAATACGATAAAAATAAAACCGAACGATCGACTTTCCAGAATTTCCGGAAGAGTTTTGTCTAGAGATGGCCAAACCTTATTAGGGGATGCGCTTGTTCAAACTGGTGATTTACAAGCACAGACCAATGAAAATGGAGAGTTTACTATAGAAGTGCCTTATGATCAAAGGCGGTTAAAGTATGATCTTCGGGTAGAAAGAACTGGCTACAATACAGGGGAATTTGAATACCACGCTGGTAGCGAAAAAGAAATACGACTTCTAAAAAACAAATAATGAAAAAGCTATATATACTATTTTTACTTGTTTCGTTTATAGCTAAAAGTCAAGGCATTCTAAAAGGCAATGTCTATTACCAAAACAGTGGTTCAGAACCTGCCGAAGGTGTTTTGGTAAGCGCTACTGACTCAAATGGCGACTATAGCAAAACTGATGGCGCTTTTACCTTAGCTTTTGAACAATCGGGTGCTGGGGAAACTGTGTATCCCAAAATAGGAAAGCCTAATGGAAATAATATTACCACCGATGCAAAAGGGAAAGAAATAGAACTGGTAAATGAAAAGGAACTGGAATATGTTACCATTCCAAAAAATCCCTCGGAAAACCCCATAAAAATTATTGTATGCCCAAGAGGGTCAAGGGATTTGGCTGCGCAGAAATATTATAAGATAATTAAGACCTCGGCCGATAAAGAATTGGACAAAATCAAAAAGGATTTGAACAACTTGATAGAGGAGAATACCAAAGATTATCAAAGAATTGCCAAACAAAGTAAGAAAATTGTGGAGTTGGAGAAACAAAACGATTCTCTAGCAATGTACAAAGAAGCATATTTCCTAGCATCTATCAATAAAGACGATGCACTTGTAAGTACATTAGAATACTTAAACTGTATAGAAAATGGGGGATCGATATCAGATTGCCGGGAAATTTTGAATATTGAGAAACTTAAAAAAACTGGTAAAAAAAGCATTATTACACTAAATTCTACTATTGAAGCATTAGAGACTCGTATGAGTGCATCATTTTCAATATTTGATTATGAGGATTCCTACTTAACTATTTCAGAAATAATTGGCTTATTAGTTAAAGCAGATAAAAACCCATTGACAATTGCTCCCTATTATAGTTTGGGATCTAACTTTTTAAGACTTATGGGAAGATACCAAGAAGCTTTGCAACTTGCCAAGAACTCATTAATCATAAGAGAAAAATATATCGATAAAAATTCCAATTTAATAGATTCTTATCTTAGTCTCGCATCGGCTTATTCTTCTCTGGGCCAGTTAAATGATGCTCTACTATATGATTTAAAAGCAGTAGAGACACTTGAGAAAAATTCATCAACTTCCATAAGCAAACAATTGTCAAACGCCTACAATAATCTCGCAATGACTTACAATGATTTATCAGAGTTTGATATGGCAATTAAATACCATAAAAAATCAATTAATATTGAAGAAATGATTTTTGAACCTATGGATTTTAGATTTGTAAGTTCATACTCCAACATTGTTGTAGTATACGAAGCAAAAGGTCAATATCATCTTGCACTAGACTATGCTCAAAAAGCCGTTAAGATAGCCGAAAATGAAAATAAGGAAAGTCCTGGTTTAGCAACCGCTTATAACAACCTTGCTCTTATACTTGGTTCTTTAGGTAAATATAATGAAGCGATTGATTTATACGAAAAATCACTGATTATAAAAGAAAAATTATATAACAACCATCCAGATATCGGTCTTTCTTATGCTAACTTAGGTTCTCAATACAGTAATTTAGGAAATTATAGAAAGGCAGTAGAATATCATAAAAAAGCAATTGAAATTCAAGAATCTTTTCTTGGAGATAATCATATGAATTTAGCTATTACTTATGGTAATCTTGCTACTGATTTAAATTTACTTGGCAAATTTCAAGAAGCTTTAGAATTTGCCAATAAAGCTCATAGTATAAATTTAGAATCATTAGAGTCTAATCATTTACAATTGGCACAATCGTACGCTGCGATAGGTCAGGTACAATTTTCATTATCAAATTATGAAAAAGCATTAGAAAATTTTGAACATTCATTCAAAATACGCCAAAAAAAACTTGATTCTAATCACCTTGAATTAGCCGCTTCCTATGATAATTTAGCCCAGATATACAATAAATTAGGGTTATACGATAAAGCTCAAGAGAGTTTGAAAGAAGCGATAAATATTAAAGTTGGTATTGATACAAATCATCCTGATTTAAGTCTTTCTTATGGCCATTTAATTAATATATATATTAACTTAAAAGATCATAAAAATGCCTTAATATATGGTAGAAAAGCACTTGATATTAGCATTGAGAAATATGGATTGAATAGCCCTCATACTGCAACAAATCTTAATAATATAGGGAATACATATTATAATTCGAGAAGCTATGAAGAGGCAATGGCTTATTTTGAGCGAGCAATTATGATATTGAATGATCTTGAATATCTTGAACATCCGGATTTGGCAACCTTCTATAATAATAGTGGATATAATTATTATGCGCTAGGGCAATATGAAAATTCTATTGACCATTACTTAAAAAGTCTAAAAATAAAAGAGAAAATTTTTGGCCTTGAAAGTTCTTCTCTAGCATCACTTTTGGTTGATATAGCATCTACATATGTCGCAATGGAAAATTATAAAGAAGCATTAAAATACTATACTAAAATTAGAGACTTTCAAGATTATTTTGTTGTCAACAATGGAATGGGATATTGTCATTATCAATTAAAAAATTATGAAAAGGCAATTGATTTTTATAAGACTGCTGCAAATATTTCAAACGAATACAAAATTTCCGAATTTTATTATAACAATTTAGGTATGGCATACGCTAAGAACAAGCAATTTAAAAAAGCAAAAATTGCTTTCGATAAACTTGAGAATCTATATCCAAATAATGGGAAAACTTTTAGAAACTGGGGCACGTTCTATGCGCTTAAAAACGAAAAAGACAAAGCCTTTCATAATTTAGAAAAAGCAATAGAATTAGGCTACAACGATGTCGAGTGGTTTAATACAGATGATAGTTTAGATGGCTTAAGGGAGGATGAGCGGTTTAGAAAATTAATCGAAAGCATCATTAACAACCAAAGTGATGAATAAAATGATTTGGCTATTTCTGGGTAAAATATCAAAACTTTCGGTAATAGTTATTGATTTGACTTATATTCGATTGACAAGAGGGCCGTACATGAGGCAATCTATCTGGGATTCAGAAAATTATTAAGTTCATTTTTTCTGAGGCTTAAAAATCGTATTGTCCTCATGCTGTCTCTTATACACATCTCCGAGCCCACGAGACC
>CAJXPE010000243.1 GCA_913057965.1 uncultured Marixanthomonas sp.
AGATGTAGAGAGGTCTCGTGGGCTCGGAGATGTGTATAAGAGACAGGTTTTTTACTTCTTCATTTTTACCGACGCATTTCGCTGTAACATGCGTTTAATTTCGTTGAGTTTCATTAAGGCTTCAACAGGTGTAAGTGTGTCAATATCAATATCTAAAATTTCCTCACGAAGCTCTTCCAACAACGGGTCGTCCAGTTTAAAGAAACTCAGCTGCATTTCATCTTTTGAAAGCTGCTTCATTTCTTCGGTTAATTCTTCCGAAGAATGTGAACGTTCTAATCGTTTTAATATTTTATTAGAGCGATTAATCACCGCTTGTGGCATTCCCGCCATTTTAGCTACATGGATTCCGAAGCTATGATGAGAACCTCCAGGAACCAATTTCCGAAGAAAAAGCACGTTATCTTTCAGTTCTTTTACCGAAACATTATAGTTTTTAACCCGATCAAAGGTTTCGGTCATTTCGTTTAACTCGTGGTAATGGGTAGCGAACAAGGTCTTCGCCCGTGACGGATGTTCGTGTAAATATTCACTAATGGCCCAAGCAATGGAAATACCATCATACGTGCTGGTACCGCGGCCAATTTCATCTAAAAGCACCAAGCTTCTTTCTGAAATGTTATTCAAAATACTCGCCGTCTCGTTCATCTCGACCATAAAGGTACTTTCCCCCATCGAAATATTATCACTTGCTCCTACTCGTGTGAAAATTTTATCCACACAGCCCATTCTAACGGCTTTTGCAGGAACAAAACTTCCCATTTGAGCTAGCAATACGATAAGGGCTGTTTGTCGTAAAATAGCCGACTTACCACTCATATTAGGCCCAGTAATCATGATGATTTGCTGATTTTCCCTATCCAGAAACACATCATTGGCAATGTACGGACTGTCTGGCGGTAATTGTTGTTCAATTACAGGGTGGCGCCCCTCTTTAATATCTAAATCGAAGCTATCATCTAACAGCGGACGTGTATAATTATGGGTTGAAGCGTGGGCTGCAAACGAGCATAGACAATCCAATTCGGCAATCAATGTTGCGTTTTGTTGTACCGAACCAATAAATTGCAACATCCATTCTACCAATTTTGCGAACAGCTCTTGCTCTAAGACCAAAATTTTCTCTTCGGCGCCGAGTATTTTGGCTTCGTATTCTTTTAATTCTTCGGTGATATATCGCTCGGCACTTACCAAAGTTTGCTTGCGCACCCACTCTTCGGGTACTTTGTCTTTATGGGTATTGCGCACTTCAATATAATAACCAAAAACGTTATTGGAAGCTATTTTTAAAGAGGTAATCCCAGTACGTTTGGCTTCGCGATCCAACATATCGTCCAGATATTCTTTACCTCCATTTGCGATATTTCGGAGTTCGTCCAGCGCTGACGAAAAACCTTCGGCAATAGCATGTCCTTTTAAAATATTGACCGGAGATTCTTCAACAAGGGTTTCCTTTATTTTTTTCCGAAGCAGTTCGCATTCATTTAATTGTTCGCCAATTACTTTCATCGATTCATTC
Source organism: uncultured Marixanthomonas sp. (assembly GCA_913057965.1). Taxonomy (GTDB): domain Bacteria; phylum Bacteroidota; class Bacteroidia; order Flavobacteriales; family Flavobacteriaceae; genus Marixanthomonas. The sequence goes on from CAJXPE010000243.1 coordinate 1,520, forward strand.
TCGGCTTGTAATGCTTGGGCTTTGATCGGGATAATCGCTTCCAATGAATTTTTAAGCTGAATAACCTCTCTCGGATTTATCTTCCCCGTTGCCACTTTTGAAATAAGGCGCTCCAAATCGCCCATTTTCTTTAAGTGTTGCTGCGTGCGGGTTAACACTTTCTTGTTATCCAGCAAATAACTCACCACCTCGTGACGGCGGTTAATGGCCTCGCTGTTTTTAAGCGGAAGTGCCATCCAGCGTTTTAACATCCGCCCGCCCATTGGCGAAATGGTCCGGTCGATCACATCCAGCAAAGTCACCGCATTTTGTTGGTTGGAGTGGTACAACTCCAAATTACGGATGGTAAATCGATCCATCCACACGTATTCCTCTTCAGCAATACGGGCAATTTTGGTAATATGCTGTAGTTTGTTGTGCCGTGTTTCATCTAAATAATGGAGTGCTGCTCCAGCCGCAATAATACCATGTTCCAGATGGTCAATACCAAAACCTTTTAAGTTTTTCGTGTTGAAGTGTTTGTTCAACGTTTCGGAAGCGTAATCTATTTGAAACACCCAATCTTCCAAATGAAAGGTGTGATACTGATCGCCAAAGGCTTCAGAAAATTGCTTTCTCTTTTGTTTGCTGAAAAGAATTTCAGAAGGGTTAAAGTTTTGAAGCAGTTTGTCAATATATTCCACATTCCCTTCCGAAGTTAAAAACTCCCCAGTGGAAACATCCAGGAAGGCAATCCCGATTTCTTTTTTTCCGTTTGAAGAAAAATGCAAAGCGGCCAAAAAGTTATTGGATTTAGATTCTAAAATATCGTCGTTTAGCGATACACCAGGTGTTACCAATTCCGTTACGCCCCGTTTTACTATGGTTTTTGTCTGCTTAGGGTCTTCCAACTGATCGCAAATAGCCACGCGACAACCCGCTTTCACCAATTTAGGCAAATACGTATTCAATGAATGGTGCGGAAAACCGGCTAACTCTATATTATCACCACCATTATTTCGGGCCGTGAGCGTAATATTCAATATTTTAGCAGCCCGGACAGCATCTTCCCCAAAAGTTTCATAAAAATCGCCCACCCGAAACAACAACAATGCATCGGGATGCTTTGCTTTAATTGCATTGTACTGTTTCATTAAAGGGGTTACTTTCTTGGCCATAATTGTTCAATAATATAGTATGTAAAAATAACAAATCGGGTTTGGTTTGCATAAAATTCAACCCTACAAGTTATTGGCTTTTATCAACAAAGAATCAAAACTTGAATAAGCGGAAAAGGTTTTTATATTTCTTATTTTTACAAGAAAAAGAGCCTTATGCAAAACCGAAAACTTAAAAACAGCGAACTGGAACGGATCTCCCCTTCTGAATTTAAAGAAGCTGAGAAAACGCCGCTTATTATCATCCTCGACAATATTCGAAGTCTCAATAATATTGGTTCGGTTTTCCGTACGGCCGATGCGTTTTTAGTTAAAAAGATTTACTTGTGTGGTATCACTGCAAAACCACCGCACAAAGACATTCAAAAAACCGCTTTGGGAGCTACCGATAGTGTGGAATGGGAATACGCCGAAAACACTCAGGATGTTATTAAAAAGTTGCAAGATGATGGAGTGTTTGTAGCTTCTATTGAACAAGCAGAACTCACTGTTTCACTAGAAGATTTCTCCCTTCAAAAAGAAATGACGTACGCTTTGGTTTTTGGTAACGAAGTTAAAGGCGTACAGCAAGAAGTAGTTTCAGCCAGTGATGCGGTGATTGAAATCCCACAATACGGCACGAAGCATTCTTTGAATATCTCCGTAAGTGTCGGTGTTGTGGTTTGGGACTTTTTTAGTAAACTGAAGCAGTAATCGATTTTTTTCGGTAGTTTCGATACACTTCGATAAACTCAGTGCACTGCATTTCACTGAAAGCGAAACACTCAACCACCTCTGAATTGGCTTTTGAATTAATAATATCAATTAACTTTAATGTAGTAAGGTGGTTGAGTGTTCCGCTTTCAGCGGAATATATCGAAACCTCCGGCAACCATAAGACCAGTCCTACCCAACAATCTGCTTTAATATAGCCAAATAATCCTTTCGATTTTTTACAAAATCTAATTCTGAAATATCGATTATTTTAATGCTTTCGTCGTGTTGGTTTTTTATAAATTCTAAGTACCCGTCGTTTATCTTTTTCAAGTAGTCCGCCTCAATGCTTTGTTCGTATTTTCTACCTCGTTTTTTAATATTTTCCAATAATCGCTCCGTGTTTTGGTATAAATAAATATACACATCGGGCTTTGGCAGTTCTTTGTGCATTAAATGAAACAGCTTTTTATATAAAGCATATTCTTCTTCAGCTAAGGTAACTTTTGCAAAAATCAACGATTTATAGGCATCGTAATCTGCTATCACACATTCTTTAAACAAGTCAAATTGTTTAATATCTTCCAACAATTGTTGGTAGCGATCTGCCAAGAACGACATTTCTAACGGAAACGCATACCGTTGTTGATCTTTATAGAATCTGTCTCTTATACACATCTGACGCTGCCGACGACTCCTTACGTGTAGA
>CAJXPE010000244.1 GCA_913057965.1 uncultured Marixanthomonas sp.
ACTAAAACAATAATTACTTGACAAACTTTTAAAAATGCAAACTATTAGGCTCACAATTTTATTAATTTTCATCTCAAACCTATTATCGGCCCAAAAAGAATCTGATATAATTCTATTTAATGAAACACTAAATCAATTCAATAATGTTCGGGACTTTTGTATTTCAACTAATGGAGATGAGGCATTTTTCACTCTACAAAGCCCTAATAGTGAAATCTCCCAATTAGCTAGCATTAAAAAAGAAAATAACCAATGGTTAGAGCCAGAATTATTACCATTTTGTGATTCATATAAGTATTTAGAGCCATTTTTATCAAGTAATGGAAATCGGTTGTTTTTTGTTTCCGACAGACCTTTAGATGATTCATCTGATAAAAAAAAGGATTTTGATATTTGGTATGTTGATAGAGACAATAAAAATGAGAAATGGTCTGCACCTAAAAATATAGGAAAACCAATTAATTCAGGTTTAGACGAATTTTATCCAACCAGTAGTGATAACAATAATCTATATTTTACAATGAACTCTCCAAATGGTTTTGGGAAAGATGATATTTATTTTTGTAAGTGGGAAGCTGGAAAGTATTTAGCTCCTGTTCTTTTAGGTAAAAATATAAATAGTGTTGGTTATGAATTTAATGCTTTCATTTCCAAGCAGGAAGATTTTATACTTTACACGAAGTACAATGAGGAAGATGGGCAAGGGAGTGGTGATTTATATATTTCAAGAAAAAACTCAAATGGAGAATGGGGAAAATCAACAAATTTAGGTGTACCTATAAACACTAAATTTATGGAGTACTGCCCTTTCTATGATGAGGAAAATCAAATTTTATATTTTACGAGTAAGAGACAAAATATTAAGCCGAAAAAGTTCAAAAGTATATTAGATTTTAAAAAATATGTTCAAGGAAATAAAAACGGTTTGAGTAAAATTTATATGACCTCAATAAAAATATAATAAAAACTGTTTTACCAATACCACGTCTACTAAATGTCTAGTTCTCGATTACTTACGAAAATTATCGCGCCTTTTCTATTCGATTTTTATTTACTAAATTTAATATTTAGCCACGCAACTACCCCACCTTTGTGGCTACTTAAAAAGTGACTATCATTTTGAAATAAAATGACAAAGAAAAAAACAAAACGCATACTTAAAATAGTGTTACTAACTGGAACACTTATCTCCTTGTTTTTTGTTCCGTGGATTGTTGTTAAAGCGTGGATATTACCATTACCCGAAACAATACAAGAGCAAGCAAACGAAGCTGTTGACAATGGATTTGATGGTATCATTATCTATGTAGATAAAGCGAACAAACCGCCTGAATTTTATGCGGCTGGTTGGCATGATAAAAAAAATAAAATACCAGCTAATCCACATGCATTGTTCAAAATTGGAAGCATTAACAAACTCTATATCGCGGTATCGATAGCAAAACTAGTCAATGGAGGGCAGCTATCACTAGACAAAACATTAACCGATTATCTCCCAAAACTTTCAGGACGAATTGAAAATGCGGACAAAATCACAATAAAAATGATGGTTCAGCACCGCAGCGGTATTCCCAATTACACAGATACAAAGAATTATTGGGCAGACCCAAAAGATAGTAATAAAGAAAACCTCGAATTGATTCTTGATTTACCCGCTAATTTTGAGCCTGATAAAGATTATGAATATAGTAATACCAATTATCTGTTGCTTTCTGAAATAATGGATACAGTGTTGGGGTATCCTCATTTTAAATTCATTCAGGAAGAAATTTTAAACCGACTCCATTTAAAAAACACCTTTCAATCAATCAAGGATGTCAATATAGATGATGTTATGAGTGGTTATCACATTGGATATCCTTTTGATTTAAAAACTGACGATATTGGCATGCTAGCGACTGCAGAAGATGTCGGTATATTTTTAAGGGCACTAAACAATGGAAACCTATTTGATGGAGATGAAAAGAAAATTTATTCTTCCATATATGAGTATGAGCATAAGGGGTGGGTTCCTGGATATCAAAGCATCGCAAAATATCATAAAGACATAGATGCAGTCGTTGTTCAGTTTACGAATACCACTGATCGCAAATTATATTATTGGAATTTGGCAGATGTTGAATATGGTCGTATAATTAAGATAATTAGAAAAACTAGTCAGAACTAAGGCAAAAACCAATAAGCAAAAATGAATGCTGAAGGAATTTATATACGTTTATTATAATGTTGAAACATAACTAAGAGCTTCCTTTCATGCAGTTTAAAGTGCTTGTACCAGAATCGATGGCTATATTAAAACAGTAAATTCATGAAAATAAGTCTTTTAATCGGAGTTCTTTTTTGCTCGACAATTTTTGCTTGTGGTAATGAAAATGATGACCGATTTATTTTCTTCCTTCACAATCGATTTTTAGAAGAACACCATTTAAATGAACCACATCCCGAATTCGGACGGACGGAATACAACGAGATTATTGACGAATTTGAAAAAAATGGATGTAAGGTAATAAGCGAAAAACGCAATGGAAAAGTCAACGCTAGAGCATATGCTATCGGGATTGTAACTCAAATTGACAGCTTAATAAACAACGGAATCAAACCGAAAAACATAACGGTCGTTGGAACTTCAAAAGGTGGATATATAGCTCAATATGTTTCTACTTTGGCAAATAATCCAAATTTGAATTTTGTTTTTATTGCAAGTTTTAGAAATAGCGATATCGAGAATATACCAGACATAAATTATTGCGGTAATATTCTAACTATTTATGAAAAATCCGATCCATTTGGAGTTTCAGCATTGGAGCGAAAAAAAACTTCCACTTGCGAAATCAAACATTTTAAAGAAATTGAATTGAATACAGGAATGGGACATGGTTTTTTGTTCAAGCCTTTAAAAGAATGGATTAAGCCGACACTCAAATGGGCAAACGGAAATTATAATTTGAAATAAAAAGTAAAGACTTCAACTTTACACTCGTTTTGGTTAATTAATTACTCAATCGAAATGTTATTGCTGATTTTCAAGCTATTAACCACATACCTCTTTCCTACATTTTTAAAAATGAAATATTCTTCAAAAATTACCAAATCCAAAATTTTAGAATAAGTGCGGGACAAAAAACTGATTGCAACAATATATAATTATGGTAATATTGCACCATAAGGTACAATTGAAAACATTTTAATTGAAACAATCTAAATTTATACTTCCCGTAATTGTAATCTCACAATTTTGCTGTACATCACTTTGGTTTGCAGGAAATGGTGTGATAAATGACCTTGTACTACACTTCAACCTTACTATCAGTGCGCTAGGACATTTAACTTCGGCTGTACAGGTTGGATTTATTATCGGCACTCTAATTTTCGCTATCTTGACGATTGCCGACCGATTTTCACCTTCAAAAGTATTCTTAATCAGTGCCGTCTTGGGAGCATTATTCAATGTAGGAATAATTTGGGAAGGTAACAATTTTATGAGCTTACTGCTACTTCGTTTTTGTACTGGCTTTTTTCTCGCTGGTATTTATCCAGTAGGGATGAAAATAGCCGCAGATTACTATGAGAAAGGACTCGGAAAGTCACTTGGGTTTTTAGTAGGTGCCCTAGTAGTAGGTACTGCTTTCCCACATATATTAAAGGATATAACGAGTATCTATTCGTGGAAGTTTGTATTAATTGCTACTTCATCGCTTGCCATATTTGGCGGCATAGTAATGATACTTATAGTGCCCGATGGTCCGTATAGAAAGTCCAGCAAACAAATAGATTTTTCCGTTTTTTTCAACGTATTCCGTCATCGAAAATTTCGTTCTGTTGCTTTCGGGTATTTTGGTCATATGTGGGAGCTGTATGCCTTTTGGGCTTTTGTCCCCATCATATTAAAGAGATACAGTTTAGAACATCCTTCAGTACTATTGAATATTCCAGTCCTATCATTTTTAATAATCGGAATAGGCGGATTGGCGTGTGTTTTCAGTGGTTATCTTGCGCAAACAATAGGAACGAAACGCACAGCACGTACTGCATCTGTCTCTTATACACATCTCCGAGCCCACGAGACCTCTCTACATCT
>CAJXPE010000245.1 GCA_913057965.1 uncultured Marixanthomonas sp.
ATGTAGAGAGGTCTCGTGGGCTCGGAGATGTGTATAAGAGACAGGATAAAAACCCACCATTGTCTTTTTTATATGCTTTAAGGCCGTATACAATACAAATAGTCATAAAAACAAAATTAAGGACAGATTGCCACCAAGGTTGTTCTAAGTGCAAACCTAAAACATATACAATTACAGATAATCCTACGACAAGCAAGGAAAGGATAAGGCCGTAATTTAGGCCGATTTTTTTAACAGAAGCAGTTTGATTTTCCATTTTTTTAAGAATTTTGGTTTGGTTAGTTAGTAAACAAAAGTAGTAAAATGTTACGGTTTATTTTTCTGAAATATACAATCTATGTAATTTTGGATGAAAGTTTGATTTTCTTTTCAAAAAAAATCTAATTAGTATTGTCTGTTTATTAAAAATAATTAAATTTGCATTCTCAAAATTGAGACCCTATTAAAAAGATAACAAGATGAAAAAAGGTATCCATCCTGAAAATTATAGAGTAGTTGCTTTTAAAGATATGTCTAACGACGATGTTTTTTTAACGAAATCTACTGCAGAGACAAAAGAGACGATTGAGGTTGACGGTGCAGAATACCCATTGGTGAAGCTGGAAATCTCCAGAACTTCTCATCCTTATTACACTGGTAAAGCTAAATTGCTTGATACAGCTGGACGTATAGATAAGTTCAAAAACAAATACGCAAAATTCAAAAAATCTCCTAAAAAAGAAGAAGCTAAAGACAGCGAGTAAACTTTTTTTGATACGATATACTAAAAAGCCTTCGATTTTTTCGAAGGCTTTTTTTATTGAATTATTTTTAAAGACGGTGGTTTCGATACAATTTTTCAGTTTTGCTCTCGCAAAATTGAAAAATCACTCAACCACCTTAGATAGGAATTGTATATTTACTGAATACTTGTCCTGAGCGAAGTCGAAGGGCTGAATACTGAATACTGAATACTGAATACTGAACCATGAACTATATACTTTTTGACGGTACTGTACGCAACCAATTGCTTCCTTTTACCTATACTCGTCCGGTGGCAGATATACGTATTGGCATATTAACCATTCGTGAAAAGTGGGAGAAATTACTAGGCTTTACCACTACTACAGTAACGGAAGATTATCTTTCGGAAAAATATCCCATGGTTGAAATGGAGCACAATATTTTTATCAACGCCTCTTTTATTCCTTCAGAAAAACTAGTGAAAAAGGTGAAAAATCTTTCTGAAAACCAAGCCGTTTTTTATGACGATGAACCAATCGCTTTTTTCACCTCAGAAGGGCAAGAAGTAGATTTTGAAACCTACGAGATTGCTCAATATTCTGACGATGATGTATTGCGTATAGAACATACGTGGGATATTTTTTCGAAAAACCACGAAGCCATTGAGCGTGATTTTAAATTGATTACTAAAGACAGAGAATCGCAGCCCATCCCAGAAATGGCCGTTGCTTTTAATAAAGAACAAATTTTTATTGAAGAAGGGGCCAAGCTTCCTTTATGTTCTTTAAATGCAACCGAGGGACCTATTTATATTGGTAAAAATGCTGAGATCATGGAAGGTTCTATGATTCGTGGGCCGTTTGCACTTTGTGATCACGCTACCGTGAAAATGAATGCTAAAATCTATACGGGTTGTACTATTGGACCCCACAGTAAAGTAGGCGGAGAGCTTAATAACTCAGTTGTTATGGGGTATTCCAATAAAGGACATGACGGGTTTTTAGGAAATGCCGTCATCGGGGAATGGTGTAATCTTGGTGCCGATACCAATAACAGTAATTTAAAAAACAACTATGCTGAAGTCCGTGTGTGGGATTATGAAACCGAAGGGTTTGCCAAAACCGGTCTGCAGTTTTGTGGTTTAATGATGGGCGATCACAGTAAGTGTGGGATCAATACCATGTTTAATACCGGAACCGTAGTTGGTGTGAGTGCTAATATCTTCGGAAGCGGTTTTCCACGTAATTTTGTTCCAAGTTTCAGTTGGGGTGGAAGCGGTGGTATGACTACTTATAAAACAAATAAAGCTTTTGAAGTAGCCGAAGTTGTGATGGCAAGAAGAAATATTGAATTTTCTGAAGAAGATGCCAAAATTTTAGAACATGTTTTTGAAGAAACAGCTAAATGGCGCAGAAAATAAACTACTTTTTTTTCTTAACATTTTTCAGTACCAAAAAATTCTGTGGATTGATTCCTAAACCAGACACTTTCTTGCTTACAAAGCGTATGGCTACATCATAAAATAAAGGGACCACAGGTGCTTCAGCAACCACTATAGAATCCATTTTGGTATAAAGCTGTTTTCTTTTTTCAATATCTGAAATAGTTAGAGATTCTTCATACAAACTATCAAAATCATCATTTTTAAAATGGGTATAGTTGGGACCGTTGGGCGTGAAATTGTCACTGTAGAATAGAGAAAGGTAATTTTCAGCATCAGGATAATCGGCAATCCAACTGGCTCTGAAAATATCAAGTTCTCCACTACTTTTCATTTGGCGAAGGGTAGAAGGAGGCATTACATCGATATTTACTGCAATTCCAATTTTTTCAAGTTCGCGTTGTATGTACTCACAAATATCCAGATACTGGCTGTTGGTGCCAATAGTTATTTCGGGTTTGATATCGCCTGTGCTTGTTTTGTATTCAGCTATAAGTTGTCTTGCTTTATCTGGATTATAATCATAACCTTTTATAGAAGCAAAACCTGGCAACCCTTTTGGGATAAAACCATGCGTAGCAGGTGTGCCCATTCCATTTCGTAGATAGGTTACCATTTTTTGACGGTCAAACCCGTAATTAACTGCTTGGCGCAGTAGCTTCGACTTGATTTCAGGCGTTTCAGTTTCCATGAAAAACCCTAAATATTCGGTGTTTAAATAGGGGGTGGTAATTAAATTTACTTGGTCCTTATATTTTTTTTGAAGCTTTCCTTGCGTTGTAATAATTTCATCTTTGTACGAATTGTCCAATCCTGAAATAAAATCTAATTTTCCCTGCGCAAATTCTAAAAATTCACTTTGTTTATCAGGTAAGAAGGTAATAGCAACAGCTTCCAAGTAGGGAAGTTGGTTTCCTTGTTCATCGGTTTCAAAATACAATGGATTTTTCCGAAGTACTAATTTTACATTTTCTTCCCAAAGTTTAAAATGGAATGGGCCAGTACCCACTGGATTGCTTCTAAATTCATTTCCGTACCAATTAATGGCTTCTTCAGGTACTACCGAGCAATAGCGCATAGAAAGTAATCCTAAGAAGGCAGGAAAGGGTTGCTTTAATTGAATGACTAGCGTGGTATCATTTTTAGCTTTGTAACTTTCTACCGTGCTCATAACCCAACTTCCTGGAGAAGCGACGTCTTCATCTGTTAAGCGATCAAAACTAAACACAAAATCGTCTGCGGTAACCGTTCTCGTCGAGTCGCTGCCAAAACATTTGTTTTTATGAAAATAAACATCATCTCGCAAGTAAAACGTGTAGGTGTAAGTGCTATCGTTAACCTCCCAACGTTTTGCAATGTCAGGTTTAACATTTAATGAATCGTCTAATTGCACCAAACCGTTGAACAATTGGTTGGTAGGCCAAATATTTTGAGGGTTTCTAGCAAATGCAGGGTCTAAGGAGCTAATATTACTGTGCTCGTTGTAGCGAAAAACTAAGTGATCGCGGTCATTTTGCGTAGTGTTTGAACAAGAGCATAAAAATATCAAACAAAGGATACTTACTAGGTTGTTTTTTCTGAAAAGTTGGAAGTTGGAAGTTGGGAGCACGGAGTTTTTTATTTAATTGTATTTCTAAAGGCAATCATCATATTCATTAAATTAAAGCAATCACTATAATAAATTTTAAATTTGGATTCTGAAATGTAATTTCTATATTTTGATTTATAAAGACAAGTAACAACTTCGGCCAAAGACCTAATCGCATAGCCCAAAAATTTTCGATATTCGGCACCAGACTGAAGAATGGAGCCCTCCGAAATATTCAAGGCAATTGAATCTGCAGCCCCTGTCTCTTATACACATCTCCGAGCCCACGAGACCTCTCTACATCTCGT
>CAJXPE010000246.1 GCA_913057965.1 uncultured Marixanthomonas sp.
GGGTTACAGTATTTTGCACAATTAAAGCTTTTATGGCAACTCATATTTCTCATAAATTTCCACAAACTGCTCTTTATAAAAAGGCACAGGAAATATTTGCTCTTTCACGAAGTATTTCAGATTATTTTGTACACGATTTAGCTGCCTTAAAAGAAGATGGTTCTGAAAATGACCATATTTATTTTACAGGCGATATTGTACAACAATCTACAAATTTAGCTCCCGAAATACTAAAGGCAGAAAGTCAACTTTTTTCTGAAGCAAAGCAAAAACACGCTGCTTCGGTTGCTCGGTTAACAAACTTACTTTATAAAAACTGTGAACGGTTAGAGCATTCTAACAGCAACGGGAAAGAGTTTTTAAATCTTCTTAGATACGAACTGAAAAAATTCAGAAAGTTACAACGCACTTGGATGCTGACTCTATAAAAAAATATAAAGCCCGATATTTTCATATCGGGCTTTTTTTATTCGTAATATCTCTCTATTACATATTTCTACGGTACTGTCCTCCTACTTCAAACAAAGCTTCGGTAATTTGCCCCAACGAACAAACTTTCGTCGCCTCCATGAGTTCTTCAAACATATTTTTGTTTTCAATAGCAGCATCTTGTACTTTACTTAACGTTTCGTCAGCACTATCTTCATACGTTTTATGTAATTTCTCTAATGTTTTAATTTGCGCTTGTTTTTCTTCTTCCGTAGCTCTAATTACTTCTTTTGGCTGAATGGTTGGTGAACCTTTACTGCTCAAGAACGTATTTACACCTATTATTGGGAATTCGCCCGTATGTTTCAACGTTTCGTAATACAAACTCTCTTCTTGTATTTTTCCACGTTGGTACATCGTTTCCATCGCACCAAGCACACCACCCCGTTCGGTTAATCGGTCGAATTCTTCAAGAACAGCGTGTTCCACTAAATCGGTTAACTCTTCAATGATAAACGAACCTTGAATTGGGTTTTCATTTTTAGCCAGTCCTAACTCTTTATTAATAATTAACTGTATCGCCATCGCACGACGTACGCTTTCTTCCGTAGGCGTGGTAATGGCCTCGTCATATGCATTTGTGTGTAACGAATTACAATTATCGTAAATGGCGTACAACGCTTGTAAAGTGGTTCTAATATCATTAAAATCAATCTCCTGCGCGTGCAAGGAACGACCCGACGTTTGAATATGATACTTCAACATCTGCGCTCTTGAGTTGGCACCGTATTTTTCTTTTAAGGCTTTAGACCAAATTTTACGGGCTACACGACCAATTACTGAATATTCAGGATCGATACCATTACTGAAAAAGAACGATAAGTTAGGACCGAATTTATTGATATCCATCCCACGACTTAAATAATACTCTACGTATGTAAATCCATTTGCCAAGGTGAATGCCAATTGCGTAATAGGGTTGGCACCGGCTTCTGCAATATGATACCCGCTAATAGAAACCGAATAGAAGTTTCTAACTTGCTTTTCAATAAAATACTCTTGAACATCGCCCATTAAACGAAGTGCAAATTCTGTAGAGAAAATACACGTATTTTGAGCTTGGTCTTCTTTTAAAATATCAGCTTGTACCGTACCTCGAACTTGCTTTAAGGTATCATACTTAATTTTTTGATACACATCTTGCGGTAATACTTGATCTCCTGTAACACCCAATAGCATTAAACCTAAACCGTTATTTCCTTCGGGTAACTCCCCATTATATTTTGGGCGGTCCATTCCGCTTTCTTTGTAAATTTTAGCGATTTTCTTTTCTACTTCATCTTCAAGATCGTTCTCCTTAATATATTTTTCACACCCTTGATCGATGGCTGCATTCATAAAAAAGCCAAGTAACATAGGTGCAGGACCATTGATTGTCATACTCACCGATGTCATTTTATGACTTAAATCAAATCCGGAATATAATTTTTTGGCATCATCCAAACAACAAATAGAAACGCCCGCATTTCCAATTTTTCCATAAATATCAGGACGTAAATCGGGATCGTTACCATACAAGGTTACACTATCAAAAGCAGTAGAAAGGCGTTTAGCCGGCAACCCCATACTTACATAATGAAAACGGCGGTTGGTTCGCTCTGGACCACCTTCTCCGGCAAACATTCGGGCAGGATCTTCCCCTGTACGTTTAAACGGATATAACCCTGATGTATATGGAAATTCTCCCGGTACATTTTCTTGCAATACCCATTTTAAAATATCTCCCCAAGCTTGGTATTTGGGTAAACACACTTTTGGAATTTGTGTATGGGATAATGATTCGGTATGTGTATCGATACTAATTTCTTTATCGCGAACTTTAAACTTGTAAACTGGTTCTTGATATCGATTTACTTTTTCGTCCCAACCGGTAATAACTTCCCAATTGTAGGGATCTAAATTCAATTTTTCTTTATCAAACTCTGCTACCAATAGTTTTACTAAATCTTTATTCTCTTCGGAAACAGCTAGTGCTTCAGAATCAATTCCTGATTTATCTAATGTTGGCGTAGCACCAGAAATGGTTTCTATAGTTTTAAAGAAACCGTAGAGTTTTTGCGCTACTTCAGCTTGTTCGGAAGCTTTTTTATCATACGCTCTGTTATTTTCGGATATTTCAGAAAGGTACCGCGTTCGTGCCGGAGGAATCACAAAAATCTTTTCAGACATTTCATCTGAGATTTCATACTTGCTATTTAAATCGGCTTTTGTTTTGGAAGCAATCTCATCCATAATGGATTTGTAAAGCTTGTTCATTCCCGGATCGTTAAATTGAGAAGCGATTGTTCCGAAAACTGGAAGTTGATCTTGAGGCGTATCCCACAATTGGTGGTTACGCATATATTGTTTTTTCACATCGCGAAGCGCATCTTTAGCACCTCGTTTGTCAAATTTATTGATTGATACTAAGTCGGCAAAGTCTAACATATCGATTTTCTCCAATTGTGTTGCCGCACCAAATTCGGGTGTCATCACATATAGGGAAACATCGCTATGATCTAAAATTTCGGTATCGCTTTGACCAATACCTGACGTTTCTAAAATAATAAGATCATATTCCGCAGCTTTTAAAACCTGAACCGCTTCGGCCACGTGTTTAGAAAGCGCCAAGTTACTTTGACGCGTTGCCAAACTACGCATATAGACACGTGGAGAGTTTATGGCATTCATACGAATACGGTCGCCTAACAACGCTCCACCTGTTTTACGTTTTGAAGGATCTACAGAAATAATCCCAATAGTTTTTTCGGGGAAATCAATTAAAAAGCGGCGAACCAGCTCGTCCACCAACGACGATTTACCCGAACCCCCTGTACCTGTGATTCCTAAAACAGGAATGGTACTTTTCTCGTTCTTTTTATGAATGGAATCCAACGTGCTTTTTGCTACCTCTGGAAAATTTTCAGCTGCTGAAATTACCCGGGCAATAGCATTATCATTTTTATCTGAAAGTTTTGCTTCTTCCCCATTTAGCTTTTCTCCAATTGGAAAATCTGCTGTTTCCACCAAATCGTTAATCATTCCTTGCAAACCAAGTTCCCTACCATCATCTGGCGCATAAATACGGGTAATACCATAGTTTTGTAGCTCTTCAATTTCTTCAGGAAGGATTACACCGCCTCCGCCTCCAAATATTTTAATATGCTCCGCCCCTTTTTCTTTGAGCAAATCGTACATGTATTTAAAATATTCATTATGCCCACCTTGATACGAAGTCATCGCAATAGCGTTGGCGTCTTCTTGTATGGCAGTATTAACAACTTCTTCTACACTCCTATCGTGACCTAGGTGAATAACTTCAACCCCGGTTGATTGAATTATACGTCGCATAATATTAATAGCTGCATCATGACCATCAAAAAGGGAGGCTGCGGTTACAATTCTAACTTTATTTTTGGGAGTATATGGCTTTGCCTGTTGCATATTAGATTTTTCTAAGATTTTAAAGTGCAAATTTACGAAAAACCCTGCAATAAAAGACATTCATAAAAT
>CAJXPE010000247.1 GCA_913057965.1 uncultured Marixanthomonas sp.
AGATGTAGAGAGGTCTCGTGGGCTCGGAGATGTGTATAAGAGACAGGTGCATTGACTTTTCGAGTAAAAAGTAATGAATATTTTGTGCCTATTGAAGGCGCGATTGATGTAGACGACGAAATTGCCAAGCTGAGCGAAGAGCTGAAATACACCGAAGGCTTTTTGAAAAGTGTTCAAGGCAAATTGAAAAACGAGCGATTTGTGAATAATGCCCCTGAAAAAGTGGTAGCCATGGAAAAGAATAAAGAAGCAGATGCCTTGGCCAAAATAGAGACGATAAAAGCAAGCTTAGCTTCTTTAAAATAGCTAAAAGGCGTTAAATTTTCTTAATTTCCTATAAATAAGGCGTTAATTTCCTTTTAAAACCAATTGTTTGGCTGTAATTTGAATAAAAATTTAAATTATGGATCAAGCTAAGTATGACCAAATGCAGGGTATGTTGAATAAGTTGGAAGACATTAAAAACAGCCAAGAAAGCATTATTGACAAAATTAACCACGTAATAACAGATCTTTTTCAGAATCCTGATAAAGATTTAGAGAAAGCGATGGAAGCTGCGCACGAAAAGGCATCAGCTAATGTTGATAAAATTTCAGAAGCTATTGATGAATATGAAATAAAATTCAACAAAGCGCAACAACAATAATTTTAAAAAAGTACATTATTATAGAAATCTCAATTGTAATCAATTGAGGTTTTTTTATTTGCGGTAGAGGAAGTAGGTGTTTACTGCTTCTATGTATTTTAATTTAGCTTCGCGAGTAGTCATCCCCTGTGTTTGAAATAGGGCATTGGTTTTAAAAGCTGAAATAAGCGGCTTGCTACTTCGCGCAGAGTCAGCGTCGCTAGTGGCTCTTTTGTAATAGGCATAAAGACGTAACAGCACATCGGCTGGAAATGGCTCGGTATGTTCGTTAATACTGTCGACGGCTTTTTGAAAGGCAATATCTAATTCTCTGTCATTCATTTTGAAGCCAGTATAGTAATTCCTCCTTTTACTTTTTGGTTCAAGGAAACATTAAGTTTAGTATCTAAAGGTAAAAAAACATCTACTCTAGAGCCAAATTTTATAAATCCGCTATCGTCTGCTTGGGTTACGGTTTGTCCTTCTTCGGCATAATTAACAATACGTTTTGCCATCGCTCCGGCTATTTGACGGTGTAATACGTCTCCAAATTCGTTCGATTTTACAACAACGGTGGTGCGTTCGTTTTCTTCGGAAGATTTTGGATGCCAAGCCACTAAAAACTTACCAGGATGGTATTTACTATAAACCACTTCACCACCTACCGGATATCGGGTGACGTGTACATTTACAGGCGACATAAATACTGAAACCTGTATTCTTTTTTCGTTGTAATATTCTTTTTCAAAAACTTCTTCAATGACAACTACTTTTCCATCAACAGGAGATAACACGTGACTGTCATTTGTAGTAAAAGCTCGTTTTGGGTTTCTGAAAAATTGTAGAATTAATACCAAGAGCACAATCAATGAAATAACAATTCCTCCTTTAATAAAGGAATTTTCAACAAAGTAATCGGCTACAAGACTTAGCACAATACAAATTGCAAGTGCTGTTAAAATGATTTTATGTCCTTCTTTATGAAACATAATAAACTATTTGTAAAAAAGCGTAAATAAATGGGCTGGCAAAAATAATACTATCGAGTCGGTCATACAATCCGCCGTGTCCGGGCATTAAAATACCACTGTCTTTTACCCCAGCTTGTCTTTTAAATTTAGATTGTATTAAATCACCTATTGTACCAAAAACAGAAGCTAATACAGCCATTAGTATCCAGACAATTAATGTGAACTCTATTGTTAGCTCTGGTTTGTATGCTTCTAAACACTTAAATATAAGAAAACTTGCTAAAATAGCACCGGCTAAACCACCGATAAATCCCTCTACTGTTTTATTAGGTGAAATTCGCTCTAAGAGTTTTCTTTTTCCGAAGTTTTTACCCACGATATAGGCAAACGAATCGTTAAACCAAATTAAGATAAATACACCTCCTATTATTTCAGGGATGAAGGTTTCTTCGTAAACAGGGATAAGCGTTAAAAAAACAAAACCACTTATTAAATATAAGATAATGGCAACGTATTTTTTCTTTTCAAACATCGGTATTTTACTAACCCAGAGAACGTCTTTTAAAAGAAAAAGATTTACAAAACAGCAAAGAATAAGCAGTAGATTAACCGCGTTTATATCAAATATCGAATAGCTAAAAAAGTATAAAAAGCCTATTAACAGAGCATATGCAAGATAGCTTTTTAAGTGTACTAGCTTTAAAAATTCGCTTAAAGTTATAATGGAAAGTATAAAGAAAAGGCCTACAAACCATTCGTGCGAGGTAAACATAGAAATAATAACTATCGAAATGTAGAGCACACCTGATAGGGTTCGCACGATAAGTTCTTTCATATTATAGGTCTTCCAATAGCAACAAATATAGGTTTTTTGTGCTACTTCCGTAACTCATAAAGTCCTTTTCTTTGTCAGTTTCAAAGTCCTGAATAGTAGTGATATTGGTAGGAATTTGTTTTGTGTTTCGTGTTTTAATGATGCGAAGTCCTTCACTAATAGTGTCAACTAGCTGGCTTGTAGTGGCAAAAACAACAAAGTTAAACGGAAGTTCACTAAGCTTTTTTTCTTTTATTTGATTTGAAGAAAGAAGAATGGAGCCATTTTTAGCTACGAGCGACTCGCAAGTGGTTAAAAAGAAACTGGTGTTTCCTTTTTTTGTAAAAGTAAGGTTGAAACCATCAAACCTAGAAGCAAGCTGTTCTTCTACACAAAAAACATTTTTTTCGTACCAATCGTTTTCAAGTAGAATGTTATCAAATGTTTCCAATACTTCGTCCATAGATTCACAATACAGAAATTTACCACCATTTTTATTGAAATTATAGGTAAACTTCTCGTCTATAGGAAGTTTTTCTTCTGGGTAATACTTGCTTGTGTCAGATTGTTTAGCTTTTTCATCTGACTTGTTTTTATTAGGGTTTAAAAGTCTTTTAAACAGACCCATTCATTGTTGATTGAGGAGTTCGTATTACGTTTAGCTTCAAATATATAAAATCTAAAGGGAAGAAGAGATACTTAAAACCAAACTTTATAGTAAAAAAGATAGGTGGCTTAATTAGTAGCCACCTTTTCTTCTTCACTTGCTTGATTATCTTCGTCGTTATTGTTTTCTTTGTTTTCGAGTCTTTTATTTTCTTGATCCTTTTTAAATGGACGCTCGCCGAAAATACGCTCTAAACTTTCTTTAAAAATCACTTCTTTTTCAAGTAGTTCTTCAGCAAGTTCAGTTAATTTATCTTTGTTTTTCTCTAATAAATCCAGCGCTCTTTGGTATTGAACTTCAATAAGGTTCGATATTTCCTTATCAATTAATTCAGCAGTTTTTTCACTGTATGGTTTGCTGAAATTATATTCATTTTGTCCACTAGAGTCATAATAAGTTAGATTTCCTACTTTCTCATTAAGTCCATAAATAGTAACCATAGCTCGTGCTTGTTTAGTGATTTTTTCCAAATCACTAAGTGCACCGGTACTAATTTTGTCGAATATAACTTTCTCTGCGGCTCTACCACCAAGAGCAGCACACATTTCGTCCAACATTTGTTCAGGACGAACAATTAAACGCTCTTCAGGTAAATACCAAGCTGCTCCTAAGGATTGCCCACGAGGAACAATAGTTACCTTCACAAGAGGTGCTGCGTGCTCTAACATCCAACTTATAGTTGCGTGACCAGCTTCATGGAAAGCAATTGCTTTTTTCTCACCTGGGGTAATAATTTTGTTTTTCTTTTCAAGACCTCCTACAATACGATCTACTGCATCCAAAAAGTCTTGTTTACCAACAGCCTTATTTTCTTTACGGGCTGCTATTAAAGCGGCTTCATTACAAACGTTTGCAATATCAGCTCTGTCTCTTATACACATCTCCGAGCCC
>CAJXPE010000248.1 GCA_913057965.1 uncultured Marixanthomonas sp.
GCAGCGTCAGATGTGTATAAGAGACAGGTCTATACCGACAATGCTAATAGAAAAGGTTTTAAATACGAACCTTGGCATTTTAGCTATGCTCCTATTTCAATACCTATGCTTCAGGAATATAAAAAACTGAATGTAAAAGATATATTACAGAAAGAAAAAATTAAAGGAAGTGCGCATTTTTCAGAAGCTTTTATAGAAAAATATCGTACCGAAAACATTCTTGATATCAATCCCGAATTACTTTCGTAACTTAGTATTCTAAAAACCAAAACCATGGCTTCAAGACGCAGTTGGAAAATTAGGATTTTTATTGGGCTTGCCATTGTAGCCTTTGCTTTTTTTAAGAAATGCGTAAATACTGAGGAAAATCCTTACACTGGGAAAGAACAGACCATTTCTATGACCACTGAAAAGGAAATTGCTATCGGGTTACAAAGTGCACCCCAAATGATCGATCAATATGGAGGTTTATATCAAGACCAAAACATGCAAAATTATGTCGATATGGTAGGTGCCAAGCTTGTGAACAACAGCATGGCAAAAGACACCCCGTATCAATATGAATTTCATTTGTTATCAGACGCTGAAACAATAAATGCTTTTGCACTACCTGGCGGACAGATATTTATAACACAAGCCTTATTTTCAAAACTTAGCAATGAAGATCAACTAGCTGGTATTTTAGGTCACGAGATTGGCCACGTATTAGGGCGTCATTCCGCAGAACGTATTGCCGAAACCGAATTTTGGCAAACTGTATCGCAAGGAGCTTCTGTTGGTGCCGATGCCGGTGGTTTAGTTGCGGGAATCGGTCAAAATGTATTACTAGGAAATGGTCGTGGTGACGAATTAGAAAGTGATGATCTTGGCGTTCGGTTTATGATGAATGCAGGTTATAATCCACGGGAATTGATAGAGGTAATGAAAATTTTAAAAGCCGCAGCTGGTCCCAATCGCTTACCTGAATTTAAAAGCACACACCCAGACCCAGAAAATCGAATTGAAAAAATAGAAGAGGCGATTGAAAAGTATGGAGGGTAAAAAGTTATTCTGATACTACATGTAATGTATACTTAATGGGAAACGTACAAATTAAAATAAACCCTAAAGTTGAAGAAGTTTTTAACAGCTATTCCAATCCGGTTCGAAAAAAACTACTGAAATTACGCAACTTGATTATAGAAACAGCTGAAGAAAACGAAGACATATCACAACTAGAAGAAACCCTAAAATGGGGCGAACCTAGTTATTTAGTTAAAAAGGGAAGCACTCTTCGTATTGACTGGAAAGAAAAGACCCCAGACCAATACGCCATATATTTTAAATGTACTAGCAAGTTGGTGCCAACATTCAAATTAGTTTATAAGGACACATTTAAGTTTGAAGGAAATCGAGCTATCATTTTTCGAATGGACGATACTCTCCCAGAGAGTGAACTAAAAAACTGCATTAAAGCTGCTTTAACCTATCACACTATAAAAAACACACCTAATTTGGGATTGTGATAAATCAATAAAACGTACCAAATTGATTATTAAAAGCATTTCTATTTCACATCCCTATTCTGTTTCACGTCTTTCCATAATCATTATCTTTGTACTTTATAAATTGTTATGAACAAAAAAGTCCTTTTGCTTATCCTTGACGGATGGGGCATTACTCAAGAACCAGCTGTTTCGGCTATTGACCAAGCTGAAACTCCTTTTATCGATTCGCTTTACAACAAATATCCTAACAACCAATTGTTTACTCACGGAATGAATGTTGGTCTGCCCGACGGACAAATGGGAAACAGTGAAGTGGGGCATATGAATTTAGGCGCTGGTCGTATTGTATATCAAGATTTAGCTAAAATAAATTTAGCCATAGAAAACAATACCCTTAAAGATGAACCTGTTTTAAAGGAAATTTTTAAGGATGCTAAAAAACACAACAAAAAAGTTCATTTTATTGGTTTGGTTTCTAACGGTGGTGTGCATTCACATATAAAACATCTAAAGGGATTACTTACTGCCGCTGATAACGAAGGAGTTGAAAATATGTTTGTTCATGCCTTTACCGATGGTCGCGATGTCGATCCTAAATCTGGGGCGGGACACATTCAAGATTTACAAGAACACCTTAAAAGCACCAAAGGCAAATTAGCATCCGTTATTGGCCGGTATTACGCCATGGATCGTGATAAACGGTGGGAACGGGTAAAAAAAGCGTATGATTTATTAGTCTTCGGAAAAGGGCGACAATCAACCAATGCTGTGCAAAGCATAAAAGATAGTTATGCGGAAGATGTGACAGACGAGTTCATGGAACCCATCGTAATGACCGAAAACGAAAAACCGGTTGCTACAATTGAAAAAGATGATGTCGTGATTTTCTTTAACTTCAGAACCGATAGAGGAAGACAACTTACCGAAGTATTGACACAAAAAGACTTCCCTGAGTACAAGATGGAAAAATTACCCTTGGAGTTTATTACCTTAACCAATTATGATCACTCCTTTAAAAACGTAAAAGTGATCTATAACAAAGAGAATATTAAAGAGACTTTGGGAGAAGTGTTAGAAAACAATAACAAAACCCAAATCCGAATTGCTGAAACTGAAAAATATCCACACGTAACGTTTTTCTTTTCCGGCGGAAGGGAACAACCCTTTACTGGCGAGCGTCGCATCCTTTGTCCTTCCCCAAAAGTAGCCACATATGATCTTCAACCCGAAATGAGTGCGTATGAAATTCGGGATAAAATCATACCTGAAATCAATACAAAATCGGCCGATTTTATTTGTTTAAATTTTGCCAACCCTGATATGGTAGGTCACACCGGTGTGTTTGAGGCGGCAATAAAAGCTTGCGAAACGGTAGATAGTTGTTCTAAAAGCATTATTGAAGCTGCATTGGCTAACGATTACGCTACCATTGTATTAGCAGATCACGGGAACAGTGAAACTATGCGCAACCCTGACGGATCACCTAACACGGCACACACAACCAATCCTGTACCCATTATTATAGTTGATAATGATATTAAAAAAGTTGAAAAAGGTATTTTAAGCGATATTGCCCCCACGGTTTTAAAACTAATGGGAATTACTAAACCAGAATCCATGACACAGGATTCCTTAATATAAAATGAAAATGAAAAAAATAATTTTTGCACTTACAGCAGTAGCTTTTATAGCTTGCGGTTCACCAAAGCAAAACAAAGAAGAAAAGACACCTGAAAAAACGATGGTAGAAGAAGGTGAAACTCCTACTATTAACAAAGAAGTCCCCGACGAAGAAAATGGGGGTACCATGTTGTTAGGGAAAATAAATAGAGAAGCTTTCGATAAAGAGCCTTATACAGAGTGGTTTCAAGCAAATAAAGAGTTTCATTCTTTGGACACCCTAACAATTCAAAAAATAAAACCACTGTTAAAAGATGTAAAAATAACAGCATTTATGGGAACTTGGTGCTCAGATAGTCAACGTGAAATCCCTGCCCTTTACAAAATTTTAAAAGATGCAGATTACAATCTTGACAAGCTTACATTATATGCTATGGACCATCAAAAATTAACGGAAGAAGGGTATGAAAACACGCTGGATATAAATTATGTGCCTACCCTAATTTTTTATAGAGATGGAGAAGAAATTGGCCGTTTTGTAGAACATGCCCAAGAAAGTCTTGAAGCAGATATGTATGCTATTTTAAGTGGTGCAGATTACAAGCACGTCTACGAAGAGTAAGTGCCACAATATTTGTACTTTTGCCGTTTATAATAAGCTATGATTACTGAAACGTTAACCATTGCGATCGATTTTGACGGAACCATTGTTGAAGACCAATATCCCAGCATTGGCAAACCCAAATTGTTTGCTTTTGAAACGTTACGAAAACTTCAAGAAAATGGACATCGGTTAATTTTATGGACATACCGAAACGGAAAAAAGTTAGACGATGCTGTTCAGTTT
>CAJXPE010000249.1 GCA_913057965.1 uncultured Marixanthomonas sp.
CGAGATGTAGAGAGGTCTCGTGGGCTCGGAGATGTGTATAAGAGACAGCCATTATCTGTCCCTACATACAATACGTTTTCATTTTCAGGATCCTCTCTAATAACGTTTACCGGCGAAGCAGGCAAATTACCGCTGATATCTTTCCACGTTTGTCCGTAGTTTTCACTTGCATACACGTAGGTTTTAAAATCATCCCAGCGATACCCGTTCAACGTAACATACACGCGTTCTTTTTTATGTTTTGAAGCGATTACTCTGCTCACCCACAAATCTTTTGGAAATGATTTTGAAACATCGGTCCAATTGCCTCCAGCGTTTTTGGAAACATGAAGCATCCCATCATCACTTCCGGCATATAACAATCCGAAGGTAAAAGGTGATTCACTAATACTTGTCAACGTTCCATACGCTACATTTCCGGGTTTTCCACCTTTGGTAAGGTCGCCAGAAATGGCTTCCCAATCATCGCCCTGATTCATACTTCGCATTAACTTATTTCCTCCTAAATACAGAATATCTTGATTATGCGCGCTCAATAAAATAGGTGTCTGCCAATTAAAACGGTACGGACTTTCCCCTAGTTCATGTTTTGGCTGAACATACGTTTGTTCTTCTGTTTCACGATTAAGCCTGAAGTAATTTCCAAACTGAAATCCAGTGTACACAATATTACTGTTTCGGTTATCAATTTGCACTTGCATGCCATCGCCACCCATAATGCTCTCGTATGGATTCTGACCTGATTGTTGCCAACCATAATCTATTTTAGCATTGTGTGGCCCTACCCAAACACCATTATCTTGCAAGCCACCATACACATTATAAGGCTTCTCATTATCTACATTCACAGTGTAAAATTGCCCAACGGCTGGAGCATTATTTTTAATCCACGTTTTACCATCGTCGTAACTAATATTCACGCCACCATCATTCCCATCAATCAAATGTCCTGACTTATTTGGATTAATCCACAATGCATGATGATCGGCATGCACATTTTCTGCACTAATTGATTCAAAGGTTTTACCTCCATCAGCTGATTTTAGAATAGGAACTCCATAAATATATATTTTATCTGAATTGGAAGGATCTACATGTATTTTTCCGAAGTAATATCCGTATGAGTAATACAGATCATTTATATATCCTTCGTGTGTTTTGTTCCAGCTTTTTCCGCCGTCAGTACTTTTATATACCTCAGCACCAATAACCGGCGTGTCGAATAATTGCGTGTTTGCGTCTTCTAAGTATTTTGCCAGATCTTCAGGTTTTACCGAACCGCTACGCACCATGTTTTTTACGTTTTCAGCTTTGTATTTTTCTTGAAAACCATTGGCGCGTAAAAACTTTTTCAGCTTATTATTGTCCAACGCCAAAAACTCTGAAGTACTCATTTTTTTAAATACATCTTTCGTCAAAGCATCACTTTCCGAATCCATTTTTTCTTTTTCCCTGTGATTTTGATTGTCAATTATAGCATACACTGTGTTTTTATCGACAACAGCTAAACCAATACGACCGGTTCCATCCCCTGTTGGGAATCCGCTGCCAGAAACAGACATTTTTTTCCAAGTATCACCAC
The DNA here is from genome assembly GCA_913057965.1 of uncultured Marixanthomonas sp. Lineage (GTDB taxonomy): Bacteria > Bacteroidota > Bacteroidia > Flavobacteriales > Flavobacteriaceae > Marixanthomonas. The sequence continues at coordinate 1,583 of CAJXPE010000249.1, forward strand.
CATCGGTACTTTTGTAAATGGCACTTCCTTCGCCGCTTCCGGTAAAGTTCCAAGCTTTACGGTCTTTTTCCCAAGAAGAAGCATAAATTAAATCGAAGTTATCAGGGTCGCGATCCATTTCGATAATACCGCTTTCCTTGTTTACAAATAAGGTTTTGTTCCAAGTTTTGCCGCCATCTACTGTTTTATAAACACCGCGTTCTTCGTTGGTAGAATATAAATGCCCCACAGCACTTACCACCACCTCATCAGGATTTGATGGGTTGATTACTATTTTGCTAATATGGTGACTGTCTTTTAACCCCATATTTTGCCATGTTTTACCTTTATCGGTAGATTTTAGCAACCCAATTCCAGCATATGAAGATCGGGAAGCGTTTACCTCACCCGTTCCTACCCAAATGGTGCCATTTTTCCAGTCAACAGCTAAACTTCCCACATTTTGAGTTACACTATTGTCTAATACTGGTGTAAAAGACGTTCCATTATTATTGGTATACCAAACGCCACCGCTCGCATAGCCTGCATAAAACTCGGTTGGATTATCTGGGTTTATGGCAAAATCTACAATCCGACCACTCATTACTGTCGGTCCAATATTTTTAAAAGGTAGATTTTTAACCAGTGAGCTTTCAGAAATTTGTTGTTTTTGCTGCAGCGCTGTTTCTAGTTCGGCTTTTGAAGTTGCCGGTTGCTGAGAAAATGCTGAAATAAATAAGAAAGAGAATAAAAAAAGTAAGGATTGCTTCATTAGAAATGATTTTAAGGGTTGAAATTACTGAAATGTCCCCGCTTTGGCAAAATTTTATTTTACTATTAACAGCCTTTGGTTTTATTTCTTTTAATTTTGAAAAAATTCAGAAAAAACTACCATGAAGTATCATCAAATTGACAGCAACTTATTTGTAAAAAACCGTAAAAACTTTATGGCTCAAATGAAGCCGAAAAGTCTTGCGGTGTTTAATAGTAATGACATTTATCCCATTGGAGCAGACAGTACGATGCCATTTCAACAATCTCGTGATTTATTTTACCTAAGCGGGGTAGATCAAGACGAAAGCATTCTACTTTTATTTCCAGATGCCGTTGAAAAAAAACACAGAGAAGTACTCTTTTTAACTGAAACCAACGACCATATTGCCGTTTGGGAAGGTGAAAAACTAACGAAAGAAAAAGCACTTAAAGCTACAGGAATTGAAACCGTATATTGGTTAAAAGATTTTGATAAGATTTTCTTTGAGTTGATGACACAAGCTGAAACGATTTACTTTAATACCAACGAACACTACCGTGCAAATGTGGAAACCGAAACCCGGGAAGATCGTTTTATTAAAAAAACAAAAGCACAGTTTCCGGCACATAGTTGGGCAAAAAGCAACCCTATTTTACAGCGGTTGCGGTCTGTAAAAGATCCTATCGAGCTAGATATTATGCAGCAAGCTTGTAATATCACCGAAAAAGGCTTCCGTAGAATATTAGATTTCGTAAAACCAGGCGTTTGGGAATTTGAAATTGAAGCCGAATTTATGCACGAATTTTTAAGCAATCGCTCTCGCGGTTTTGCGTATACACCTATTGTTGCTAGCGGAAAAAACGCATGTGTATTACACTATATTGAGAATAACCAGCAATGTAAAGATGGTGAATTGATTTTATTGGATGTAGGTGCGGAGTATGCTAACTACAGCAGCGATATGTCTCGTACCATTCCGGTAGGTGGCAAATTTACCAAACGACAAAAAGAAGTATATAACGCAGTAAACCGTGTTAAAAACGATGCTACTAAAATGCTCGTTCCTGGAACGCTTTGGAAAGAATACCACGAAGAAGTTGGAAAATTAATGACTTCAGAATTACTTGGATTAGGGATTCTTGATAAAGCCGATGTTAAAAACGAAAATCCAGACTGGCCAGCGTATAAAAAATACTTTATGCACGGTACTAGTCACCATATTGGTTTAGACACTCACGATTACGGAATATTATGGGAGCCAATGCAAGCAAACCAAGTGTTTACCGTAGAGCCAGGTATTTATTTACCAGATGAAGGTTTCGGTATTCGATTGGAAGACGATGTCGTCATTCAGGAAAATGGGGAACCTCATAACCTGATGCGTAACATCCCAATTGAAGCAGATGAAATTGAAGAAATTATGAATAAATAAACGTTTTAGGCGTTTTTAAATATATTCCGGTATAGAATCTTACTTCTATACCGGATTTTTTTAATATTGTTATATTATAAAAACTAATTAAAATAATGATGAAATTATAGATTACAACGATAAAACCATAAACTCCCCTAACTAAACCCTGTCTCTTATACACATCTGACGCTGCCGACGACTCCTTACGTGTAGA